>JBDSLD010000208.1:0-45478 GCA_039916545.1 Ferruginibacter sp. | reverse complement strand
ATTCTTCCAATGCACTGTCGGCCCTGATGCCTTCCAGTTTTTCTATCCCGATCAGGTAATATACACCCGCAAATATTAAATTCATGATCATGTAGAAACTCAGAAGCAATAACAGGAATTTCCCGCGGGATAATTGGATCAGCGTATGGTACCAGCTTAGCCGGTCGAAAAACCTGATCCCTCTTTTTTCAATATTCGGCCTGCCATCTTTATTTACAAAACGGCCGCCATAGTCGGATGTATTGGTTCCAAAACCTGTGTTTATTTCTGCTTTCGCCTTTGTATTAATTTTTCGCAGTAATGCCATAAAGCTTTTTACCTTTAATTGATATTGTAAATTAAAGATAAAGCTCAATATGCAGCAGAAATTATTGGAGATATTGAGATGCCCCGTAACAAGGAGCAAACTTAAACTCCAGGTAATAAAGGACGTGCCGCGGCAATTTGGTGATACAATGATCACCACAGTTGAAGAGGGGATATTATTTGCAGACGAGCATTGGTTTTACCCCATTGTAAAAGGCATACCACGCCTGTGTGCCGAATCTTTTTTAGACCATGTAGATTTTTTGAAAACGAATATGAAAGATTACGAGGGTCGCAAAACAAATTTACAATCCAGGTACAGCGACGTATTGCAGTATGTATTAAAAAAAAATAAACGCACAAAAGACAGTTTTAATAAAGAGTGGAGCGTTTATAACTATGAAAAAGATAAAACCTGGAACGCTGGTGACGAAGAAATGTTGAACCGTTTTTTAACAGAAACGGGTGAAAGCATGGAGTCAATAAAAAGCAAAGCGATTTTCGATGCGGGCTGTGGAAATGGCAAATTAAATTGCCTGCTGGCTGAAAAAGGGATTTTTAATATAGCCATGGATTTAAGTACCAGTATAGAATTTCCGGCAAGCAAGACCAATTCTGCAAATGTTCATTTTATACAGGGTGATGTGCAGTTTCCGCCTGTAGCATTTAACTATTTTGACATCGTGCATAGCAGCGGTGTACTGATACATACCAATAATACAGAGCTCTCTTTTTCCTGCCTGGTGCCTGCACTAAAAAACGGAGGAAAACTAAGCGTGTGGCTCTACCACCCGCGTAATAATTTTTTGCATCGCCTATTTAATTCGGTTCGTACAGTTACCTCAGAATTGCCGCTTGGCCTGCAGTATTATTTGTACTTGGTTACAATTTTTCCACTTGGTTACTGCATAAAAAAATTGAAAGGTAATCCACAAAATGCCAGGGAAATGATGGTGGATATACTCGATTGGTTTACGCCAGAATTCCGGTGGGAGCACGGGCACGAAGAAGCAGCCTCCTGGTTTTATAAAAGACAATTTAAAAAAGTTAAGGTGACAACGGACGGAGTTTTTGGTTTTAATATTATTGGTGAAAAAGAATACTAAAACACGGATGTAAACAATTGCAAATGATGACCACCAGGTGAATTCGCAGCATGCCAGTAAAAATTATGACGTGACACCAGTACTGCCGGCAGCAATATTTTTTTTCCAATACGTAACCAGCCCTGCACCAATAACCAGTATTGTTATCACAGTGCCTGCTACCAATGCTGTCATATCAATTAAAAAATCTTTCACAAAATACAATAACCCATATCCAGCCGCAAGCGACACAAATAATTTCAATAAAAAATTAACTGGTAACAGGGCTGCAATACTTACCTGCATCAGTTTAGCAGATTGCCAAAGGTAGTAAGCGGCCTGCAGGTAGGTAGATATCACAATGGCGAGTGCTACCCCGGGCGTACCCAGCAGCGGGTATAATATTAGCATCAGCAATAACGACAATACTATGTCCATCAATGAGCCGGCAACTATTTTTTGCGACTGGCCGTAGCACTGCAGGATTACACCGTAATGTGTTATGCGAACAGGAATAATAAAAATGCTTACTAAAAAAACAGGAAGGGAAGCATTGTATTTATTCTTAAATATGATGGCGAAACCTTCCTCATGCATACTAAGTAAAAAGAAAAATAACGGAAAGGCGATCAGTGATAAGATCTTAAAGCTTTCTCTGAAAATATTTTTTGCCGCCTGCCTGTTCAGGATATCGGCAGATATATTTGTAAGCATAATATTCTCCATAGCGCTGATCAGGATGCCAAATAAAGGGATATCGAAAGCGCCGTTAAAAAATATGGCAAATTGGGCAGGGGCGAGGAGATACAATAAAAATAGTTTATCCAGCCAACGGGCAATAATGCCTGCGATCTCATTGGAGCCAACAAAGATCCAGTTCATTACAAAACGGTCCGGTGGGGCGCCAGCGACTTGCGTTGAATGCTTTTGTTTTACCAGGAAAATGGCCGCCGCCTTGAAGGCCGATAAACATGTAATACCAATGATCAGCTTATCCAGGGAAAATTGTTCGTAAAAAAAATACAGGTGTATGGCAAAAAAAAGCAAGGTGTAAATCAAGTTTACCCATAGGTAAACCCTGAGGTGGTTATTCTTTATTAACAAGGTATCTGTTAAGGTACAAGCGCTTTGTAAAAGTATAAAAGCAACCAACAATAACCTGGTGTGTGGCGAAAAGTGACTCGTAGTAAAGAAAAAAATTACAAATGTAGTGACCGTTCCAAGCCCATACGACATCAATACTTTTGTCTTATTATTTTTTATAAATTGTCCAAAATAACCGTAACTGGTGGACAGGATCATTGCCGATAAGCCAAAACTAATCACAACACTGATGATATTACAATAAAGCCAAACTGTTTGAAACTTGCCATAATCGTAATACGAAAGTTTACGCGAGTATAAGACCATTATAATTGTAAGAAAAAAAATAGGTAACAATTTGCCCGTAAAGACTGGCAGCATTTTATTGCCCAGGCGGTTAAAAGTAGTAGTTGTATTAAATGCTGGTGCCGTCAATTAAAATGATTTAAGCGCAGTTTGAATTTTATTTAAGGCATACTGCATGCATGTCCACTAATTTTTTTCAAATGTCCGGATTGGTCTATCCCGGTTTTACATTGCCGCAATGAAAAAATAACAATTAGATTTTATAAATTGATAGCGCGTTTGTGCTGACACACCCTATGGGTATCTGGTTTTTTTTAGTAAATCACAAGCCCTTTTATCTAACTGCTTTACCACCGTCGCCGGGTTGCCGGCAATTACTGCATAGCCTTCAGTAAATGACCGGGTAACGACAGAACCCGCACCCACAATAGTAAAATCTCCCAACTCGATGCCGGGCAAAACGACAGCATTCATACCGATCCAGCAAAATTTTCCAATGCGGATCGGTGACGACGGCTCATTGATGGTATTATCAATTAAATTATGGTTGGCTGAAATGATCCCTACATTAGGACCGATATTCGTATAATCACCAATAAAAATACCATTGGTAGCTTCGATATAATTACCGGGAGAATCACCCGGGTACACATTGATACCCCTGGTGATATTTTTCGGTACGATCACTTTGCTGCTATGGTGTACCGCCCACGGTGTATCTCCATTGAGGCGCAATAATTTTCTAAAGAAAAAATCTGTTGCGTAAAAGCTGAGGCCAACATCTGTCCTTAACCTGAATATTTTCTGGATTAGTTTTTTCATCCCGTCATATTAACTTTAAGTAGCGGTGGCCTTCTTTTGAACGACTCCGTGAAACGTTTCAATTCATCCTCCCGGATGAAAGTAAAATTAAGGATCAATAGCTCAAAATAACATACATCCACAAAAAAATAGGTCGCCAGGTGGAAAAAGACGGGAAGCAGGAAAAGCAACCGGTCATATTTTTTAGTAAAAAATCCAATGGCCATACATCCCTGGAACAGCACACAAATGGTATAGCCGATGTATAAGAACAACGGGCGTTGCAAGAACCAATACATGGTGGTGGCAAAGAAAGTATCGGGGTTCAGGTACAGGTTTAGCACGAGGTTATCTTTTACGATCGCTTCGGGCTGACTGATATGAAAAACAGAAACACCAATAAATACTTTCCAAAAAAATGCCATTGAATAAATTGATAAAGTAAAGTATCGAAGGGCCTCCCAAAATAATTGAAAGGTATTGATCTTAAGCGCCCAGAAAGCAAAAGTGATCAGCAGGATGCCATCCATCGTTCCGGTATGATGTGTTACAAATGCGTTGTAACTAAGAAAATACAGCGGGTATAAAATAGAAAACGCGATCAGGGTAAATCGCTGTGCGGGATAAAAAATACTCGTGACACACAAACTGATCAGCAAGCAATCAAAAACTACACTTCCGGTATGGTCTTGTACAATGAGCTTGCCCAATCCCAGAATATGATAGGCCCAGTAAGCCAGGTCTGATTCTGTCTTAAAAATGACGGGCTGCATCAACTGGTGCAGCAGTACATGATTATAATACCTGAAAATAAAAGAAGCGAGTATAAAAATAAACACCAATCTCACCATATTCTTTCTATACGCAGCTGTGAAATAGTTTTCCATCTATTGTATTGAATATAAGATTTTGCTGCTGTCTTCGATTACCCTTCCTTCATCATTGAAATGTACCAGGCGTTCGTACACGGTCACATTATTTACCGGCACGGCAACTATTGATTGAAGGTATGTTTTTAGCCATTGCAGGTACCTTGCGTTATCTCCAGGTTGGCTCAAAAGTTTCTCCGAAAAAGGTTTCATAAAAGGGTAGTGTGGCAACACGGCAGTTAAAACGTTATCCATGGGGTCGATCATGTTATTGGCCTCTATTTTCCGGTAATGGTTGATCGTAAAATAAATCATCATGGATTTTGGCTCCTGGAAAGTATGCGGCAGGTTAAATGACTGGTCATCATTATACATAACCGTTATGATCCTGTGCTTTTCTTTTGGTGTCATTTTGCCCGCATACATTGCCCAGATAAAGAACGGCGTTGTTTCCACACCTTTAAAATTGAAATAAAAACACAGGAAGACAAATACACAGAAAAGGACGAACAATTTTTTATTTTGTTTAAAAACCTTCACCAGGAAAAGTCTGCTTAACGGCATATCATTTAATTATGTAACACTAAATTATAATTATATTTCGACAAGGAAGGGGTTGGCTCATGTGTATTCAAATTGATCACCACAGTCTTTTCAATTAATATAAAAAATCCATCAAATAAATTTAAACGATATTAAAACCGAAAATTCAGAACTTGCACGATATGGGCATTTAGCCTTAGTTTTAGTAAATAAAAGTGGTCAAAAAATAATTAATGCCGGAGAAAAAAGAATTTGATGCGATAGTGATCGGATCCGGTCCCAACGGTTTAGCTGCCGCGATCAGGTTGCAGCAACAAGGATTATCTGTATTGATCATTGAAGGGAAAGATACCATTGGCGGCGGTTTGCGTTCGGCTGAGTTGACATTGCCAGGTTTTACACATGATATATGTTCTGCTATTCACCCGCTGGCGGCCGGCTCCCCTTTTTTTAAAACGCTGCCCCTGCACGAACATGGCCTTGAATATATTTACCCGAAACATGCGGCTGCTCATCCATTTGACAATGGTGCTGCAGCATTGCTGACTTCTTCAATCAAAGAGACCGCTGCTTTGTTGGGTGATGATGAGGGCGCCTATCTGCAACTTATGGAACCGGTTGTAAAAGACTGGCCCGTACTGGCAGAAGAACTGTTGGCGCCACTGCATTTTCCCAGGCATCCATTGGCAATGGTGGGTTTTGGATTAAAGGCGATCATATCCGCAAAGCGTCTTTCTAAAAGGTTTACGACGAAGGAGGCAAAGGGCCTGCTTGCAGGTATGGCGGCACATGCTATCCAACCATTGTCTAACCTCGCCACCTCCGCCATCGCACTGGTGTTGATGGCCACCGGGCATACAGAAGGCTGGCCCATCCCTAAAGGCGGCTCGCAACAGATCGCCCATGCATTAGCCGGCTATTTTGTTTCCATAGGTGGTAAAATTGAAACCGGCCATTATGTGAACTCTTTGCAAAACCTGCCATCATCCAATGCGGTTCTTTTTGATGTGACGCCCAGGCAATTGCTGCAGATTGCCGGCCATCGCTTTTCCACCCTGTACAAATGGCAATTAGAAAAATACCGCTATGGCATGGGGGTGTTTAAAATTGATTTTGCATTAGCAGGACCGATACCTTTTACAGCTGCGGGATGCACAGAAGCAGGCACTGTACATATTGGAAATACGCTGGAAGAAATAGCCCGGACAGAACAGGAAACTGCTGATGGCAAACATCCTGGAAAACCTTTTGTATTATTGGCACAACAAAGCCTGTTCGATAGTTCAAGGGCACCCGCAGGTAAGCATACCGCCTGGGCATATTGCCACGTACCCAATGGTTCTGTCAAGGACATGATCAATGCCATTGAGTTGCAAATAGAACGATTTGCTCCGGGCTTTCGCGAACGCATATTGGCCAGGCATGCAATGAATACTTCGCAACTGGAAGCGTACAATCCAAACTACATCGGGGGCGATATCAATGGCGGCGTTATTGACATCGGCCAATTATTTACAAGGCCTGCCTTGCGTTATTCTCCTTACCGCACATCGGCCAGGGGCATGTATATTTGCTCGTCGTCTACGCCCCCCGGTGGGGGCGTTCATGGTATGTGTGGCTTCCATGCCGCAAAACGCGTTTTAAAAGATATTTTCCCTGATCATCTAACCAAATAATTTCATTCAATACTTATGAGCCAGATTAAAAAAAAATTTCTGCTGCACGAAGACTGGGCCGTAGTGATACTTGGACTGTTGATAATTATAATAACTTTATCGGGCGCCGTGTTGCCTGTACCTGTTTTTAACTGGAGCAATTCCGCGGATTTATTTTCTAAAGTATTGGGGGCCAAAAATCTTTGGATAATCTTATTGCAATTGATATTTGTAAGTGTGGTCGCCGGTATTGGCGCATTGCTGACAGGAAAATCGCTTAAGAGTTTTGTGCCTGGTTTCCCGGTAGTTTACCTGTTAACAATGTTGGCTTTGATCCTTGCAGGCAGCGCAGCGATCAGGAGTTTAAATTTAGAAGCGGTAATTATCAGCCTGTCCATCGGACTGATCATCAGTAATTTTTTTAAAGTACCGGAATGGTTGCGCGCTTCCTTATCGACAGAGCTTTATGTAAAGGTGGGTTTGATATTATTGGGCACCAGTGTAATTTTCGGTGATATCTTAAAAGCAGGTATGCTGGGTCTTATACAAGCCATTGTGGTGGTTGTTTCTGTATGGTATTTTGCTTTTTGGGTAAGTAAGAAATTAAAGGTAGACAATGAACTAACGATGATGCTTGCCAGCGCTGTTTCTATTTGCGGTGTGTCGGCTGCTATCGCTACTTCCGGCGCTATAAAAGGCGATCCCAAAAAATTATCTTATGTGATATCACTTGTGTTGATCACCGCCATACCAATGATGATCGGCATGCCTTATATTGCCCGTTATCTCGGCCTTTCACAGGAGGTAACCGGCGCCTGGCTGGGCGGTACCATCGATACGACCGGCGCCGTGGTGGCTTCGGGTACATTAGTGGGGGAAACTGCTTTGAAGATCAGTACCATTGTTAAATTTTCACAGAATGTATTGTTAGGAATCGCTGCATTTGCCATATCAATTTACTGGTCGTACACCAAACATCCGGGTGTGGAAGGTGAGCAGGTAAAGCCAACACTTGGTGTGATCTGGGAGCGCTTTCCCAAATTTGTGTTAGGCTTTATTGCAGCCTCCTTATTATTTTCCTTTATCGTTCAGCCATCGGCTATCAATGAAGTAAAGGGGTCCTTAAAAAATCTCCAGGGACTTTGGTTCACCCTGGCTTTTACGAGCATCGGATTGGAGACAAAATTCAGTGACCTCTTCAAATATGAAAATGTGCGCCCTTTGTGCGCCTTCCTGATCGCGCAAACTTTTAATATTCTCATTACCCTCGTTATCGCTTACTTTTTATTCAGGTAAATATACAAGTGTTTCTTTTAGGATACCCGTTACTGGTAGTGAGTGGCTTGATTAAGCTCATTTCCGGGGTGTGGATGCTATATCATCCTGGTTGAAAAAAGAATTACAAAAGATGGTACCACCTGATCATATCCGGGTGGGAAAAGCTGTCCCGGGGCTTTAGCACCAGGGAAATCCCTTTCCAAATAAGGTATAAACACCCCGCCGCAATTTGGCCCGACCGGTACCTTTGTAATGGCTTTACCCTTTTTTAAAGTAAAACTTCTGCGTATGAAATTTGAATTTACTAAATCAAAATGTATTTTATCGGTAAGAGGAATTCAATCTACACCTGCCAACTCCCAGCATTATTTGTCATAAAACTTCATAAGGCAAATTGGCTCGTAAATGCCTGGTGTCAAATTAACAAATGTTAAGGCGGGGGTAAGCGTTGTTGCCTTTGCTAAATCAGCCGATCGGCGACATCTTAGCTGCAATGAAATGTGCTGGTATTTTTCGGGATGTGTTTGATACTGCTGCTGCCGGGAAACATGGTCATTGCCTGCAATTAAATTGATCGGCTTTGTACAATTCGTGGTAATTATTATGAACACTAAAAGGTTTTGAAATGGACAATCAACATTACAAAAGTCCCCAGCCAGGTTCGATCATGAAGCTTTTGTGGAAAGCCGCAGGCGGGGACCGGTATATTTTAGAACGGGCGACTTACTCTGACCAGATGAAGTATTTGTGCCTGGGCGGAATAGTGGTTTCTACAGGTGTTATGGCGGGCTTATCGGGTGGGTATGCGTTTTATACAATTTTTGCTCCGAAGGCCGAAAGCGTTGGTATCTCTTCGGATATCTGGACAATGCTGATCGCTACTTTGTTTGGTATTATCTGGGGGCTGATCATCTTTAACATTGACCGGTTTATTGTAACATGCACAGGTAAAGGAGACGGCACAGAAGCAATCACCTGGGAAGAGTTCAGAGGCGCCATCCCAAGAATTATCATGGGAATTATCATAGCCATCACAATTTCAAAACCTGTTGAGATCAGGATGTTTAAAACTGAAATTGATTTGGCAATTAAAGAAGAACAGGATAAGGAGAAAAAAGAAGGTGTTTTGCGGGCCGAGAGCACCTATCAAATAAAAGTAGCTGAACCTAAAAAAGAATTAAACAGGCTGGACTCAGCTATAGATATTCAACAAGCAGTGATAAATTCTCATAGAATCCAGATTGGTCGTGAAATAACGAACGAAAATAAAAATGGACCCGGTGAAGGAAAAAGAGCAGAAAGCCTTAAATCTCAGATAATCAGCCTGGAAAATGCCATAGATTCAATAAAACACAGTCCCGAATATGTTGATGCTTCATTAAATATAAAAAAAATCCAGGATCTGAGGGAAGTAGATATAAAGAAAGCAGAACAGGATGCAGCTAGTTTAGATGGCTTGTTGATCCGCATGCAAAAAGCTTATGATAAGGCAGGCTTCGGCATTTCACTATTCATCACTTTACTATTTATTGCGATTGAATTGACGCCCATATTTTTCAAGCTGATGCTCACCAAAACTCCCTATGATTATATGGAAGAAAATATCAGGGAAATCGTTAAAGCCGAACACAAGATAGAAATTGAATACAATGCCTATCCTGACAGGCAGGGCCATAACCGCGACCGGTTGATCTATTACAATCCGGAAATAATCTTAACGGGTCACAAAAAGATGAAAGAAGCGCAACAGGAAATAGCTGATTACGCCATCCAGAAATACATTGAGGCGCAAAAAAAACAAATTGACCTAACCCCGCCGCTGGCTCCCTGGAGTTATTTTGAACCGGTTGGAGCTTCAGTTTTAACCAGTTTCAATAGGTCCAATGGTATTGTTGAATCCAGGCCAGGTGTTGGGAATAGACATCATAAGGAAGATCATGGTCAGCAGATGATTGATAAAAAAGGGGCTGAAGAAGAAAAGGAAGTTAAAATTTCATCTTCGCCCAATGGTTTTTATAAATTTATTAGCGCTACAAAAAACGGATTAAAAAATGCCTTTCAAAAAACTTTTAGTGATTACAAAAAGCAAACAGTCGAAATAGTCTTTGTCACTTTTTTTGGCTTCCTGGTAGCTTGCTATACGAAGAAGATCGAATATGGAACAGCAAGTTCTATCCTGTCTTTTTTATTCTACAGCTTTTCTGAAAGGTTCACAAAAATGTTGTCAGGAAAGGACGACAAAATATCTTAAGACCAAGGCTCTTTAAAACCCCTTAACAAATTCAAATTACAATTATGAAAAAAAGTAGCGCAGGTATCTTTGTAAAATTACTGATCATCAACGCCGCGATATTCGTTCTTTACAAGGGCTATCAGTATGTAACCCATAAAGATGTTTTACCCAATAGCCAGGCCCAGGTTGATAACCTAAAACCAACCAAAGCGGTTCCAAAAGAGCCGGAAATAAAAAAAACAGGTAACTCAATTTCAGATGAAAAGATATTGGAAAATGAAATTTCAACCCTGGGCCAAACGACGCAAAACTATCTTAATTCCGGTTATAAAATGGAGATCAATCAACAGCTTACCAATATGTTTCGGGGCTTAAATAGCCGGGATAATTTATCGGATTCACAGAAGAACTATATCAATAAGTTTATCACGGTTCTTTCACAAAAGGAGAAGGCGTATTTTAAAGCTAACACTACAACTACAATTCTCAGCACAGCCAAACCTGCTAAAAAGGTTGTTGTTCATCACGCCAAAACAGACAGTACTTCAAAAAGCAAACAACCAGTTATTAAACCAAAGGCTAAACCTGCTGCAAGTGTTGATACAACCGGTAAAAAAATAAAAAACTAAAATGCCGGGTTCGCCTGGCTTCACAAACGAACCTGGCAGTTTCTTACACACCCAATGCCTGCTTCGCAAATAATAAACAGGTTTTGGTTTCTTTCACTGCATCAGACCCAGCCGGAATATCATACTCCAGTTCGATGGTGGCAGGAATGGCATATTTCTTTTCTTTTAGCAACGTAAGTATCTCTTTGATCGGTGTATCACCCTGCCCCCAGGGCATATTGTTACCGCCGTTCTCTTTTGTTTTACGGTCCTTTATATGCATGCTGGTGATCCTGTCATGCTTTGCCCGGATCAATGCCAACAGGCTTTCTTTTGTATTATTTCCGCCGGCAGCAATGTAGTGGCCACAATCCAGGTTCATTGAATTGTAGGGTGATTGGCCCAGTGCTGTGTCCCAGGCAGTATCTGTGGCTTGTGTGTGGGCATGGTAACCAATATACACTTTATGCTTGGCACCTAAATCACCCAACCTTTTAGACTGGGCAGCGTCTGTGGGCAATTCAATGGTAACGGAACGCGCACCCAGTGCCTTGGCGGCTTTCAAAGCATATTCAACTTCCGCATCTGTATTATTTGGCCCCAACGCATTGGGTTTAAAAGCATAAATATCAACGCCTGCTTTGTTATACATTTTCTTTATCTCTGTAAATTTATCCATCGGAACAGTAGCGCGCCAGTCGGCCACTTGCTTTTCATGCGCCTTCATCTGTGCTTTTTCGTCGTCTGTAAACTGAGGCGGCTTTCCGTCAACCCATGGTTTCATTTTAACGGGATTGGCGGGAATGCCTGCAAATTCTTCTACCGCTTCACCCATTAATTCAATGGCGCTGATGCCACTGTCTGTGATAAATTTTAGTAGCTGTGCTGCAGTCGCGGGCATACTCCGGAATGAGTAGGTAATTACGCCTATTTGCACACCGGCAAATTTTGAATTGGGATCATCTGCAAAGAAAAATGGTTTTGACCATGCCTTCGAACCAGCCATCGCTAATCCAAATGTGGCAAGCGAACCTTTGATCAAAAATTCACGCCGGGATTGATTGTTAGATTTGTTTTTAATTAAAGTCATTTGGCAGCTTTTAATGTTAAGATTATAGGTGTTAAATATCCGTCTTCAAAATAAGGTGGAAATTATAATAAAATAGTTAGCACTGAAAATTATTTTCTTGTACCGTTTTTTATAAACTATTAATAAATCAAGGTGATTTTGCCGGACTGGAAAAAGAAGCAATTTTCGTGCAACGATTAATTAATGCGCGTGCAGCACAGCGATAATTTTATTGACGGCTTATCTCAGACCAGCAAAAATTTCTACCAATTAAAAAACATAAAAACTCCAGCTGAACAAATTAGTGACAATAAGTTAATATCCTGCTAACATTTACCTTATACCGGGTTGGTTACTTTACAAAATTTACTTTATGAAACTTACCCTCGTTGCAATTTGTTTTTTACTAAGTATCAACAGCCACGCACAGGAGCAAAAGAAAACAAAGAATATTTTTATCATTACAACCGATGGATTCAGGTGGGAAGAAGTGTTTAAAGGCGCGGACAGCAGTCTCATCTGCAATAATCGTTTCGTACAGGACATCGCATTAACGAAGCAAATGTTCTGGGACTCATCTGATGATTTGCGCAGAAAAAAACTAATGCCATTTTTCTGGAATGTGCTTTCCAAAAAGGGCCAGATCTACGGCAACAGGTTGCTTGAAAATAAGGTGAACGTAAAAAATTTCTACAAGATTTCCTACCCGGGTTACAACGAGATATTTACCGGCAGGACAGATATAAATCCCGTACTTAATTCACCGGTGCTAAACAAAAATACCAGCATCCTGGAATACCTTAATTCCCGGGCGGATTTTACAGGAAAAGTAGTAGCCTTTAGTTCATGGGATATTATGCCATTTATATTAAATGAACCCAGGAGCGGGTTTTCGGTAAACAGCGGTTACGAAATGCTGGATTATCAAAGTGAGGAAGGGAGCATGATTGACTCTGTGCAAAAAAATATAAAGAGCAAAGGCAGAACAAGGCATGATCAACTGACCTATTTAAGTGCGAAAGAATACATCAGCCAATATCATCCCAAGGCGTTATTCCTCGGACTTGGAGAAACAGATGAGTGCGCACATAGCGGCCAATACGATCTGTACCTGCAGAGAGCAGCCGCTGTTGATAAAATGATTGCTGACCTTTGGTATTTTATCCAGACCGATCCGTTTTATAAAGACAATACCACGTTAATTATTACCACGGACCATGGCCGGGGCAAAAAAGGTGCAGCCTGGCGCACACACGGTTTTTGGGTAAAGGGTTCCGGGGAAGTATGGCTGGCGATGATCGGTCCGGATATCCTCCCATTGGGGGAAATGACAAACAACCAGCAAATCTGGCAAAAGCAGATAGCATCGACTGCTGCGCTATTGGTGGGAGAACATTTTGCGCCGGGCTACCGTGTAGCTGCACCATTCAATGTTCCGGGGCCGGCCAAATTGCAGACAAACTATCTGACAAAAAGCAAGTAAATAAATTTGGAAAATAACAAGTCTGGTAATTTACCCGGTCAATAGTATCCCGTCAATTTTAATGATTGATCATGCGTATGCATTATCATTTGCAATCAGCCAGGTGCCATCTTCCTGCTTCCTGGGATATCTGCCGTTCGGCCATTGATCTCATTAAAATCTGATGTGTTAACTATTTGGTCACATAAAGTTAATAACTGGTTAATCCTGCGATTTTACTTTCGCATTTCAAAACAACCCCTTTATGAGACATAAGTTAGCTTATTGTTTATTCCTGCTGTTCTTCTATTCAATAGCAGCTGCGCAAAAATCTGCGGTAAAAATCAAGGTAAAAGACGAAGACAATTTAAACCTGCCAGGTGCTTCAGTAGCCATTACGCCCGGTAAATCAGGCGGTGTTACCGATCAGAACGGAGAGTTGTTATTATCGGATGTGCCGGCAGGAAAATACACGTTGGTTATTTCTTACATTGGTTACCAGCGCAAGGAAGAAAGCATCTCCGTAAATACCGGCACAACAGAATTAACGGAAATATTAAGTGCCAATGCTGTCCTGAATAAAGAAGTGGTGGTAATGGGTGACAGGCTAAAAGGTCAATCCAAAGCGTTAAACCAGCAGAAGAACAGTGGCAATATCACTAATATAATAAGCGCAGACCAGATGGGACGTTTCCCGGATGCAAATATCGGGGATGCCATTAAACGTGTGCCCGGGATAACCATGCAGAACGACCAGGGTGAAGCGAGGAATATTGTTATACGTGGCATGGGGCCCGAATTTAATTCTGTAACATTTAACGGGGAAAGAATTCCTTCTGCGGAAGGAGATAACCGCCGGGTGCAGATGGACCTGATCCCGACAGATATGGTGCAAACAGTAGAAGTAAATAAAACGCTGACGGCAGATATGGATGCGGATGCAATCGGTGGTTCCGTAAACCTGGTAACGCGTTCTGCACCGAATGGTTTACGTCTGTCAGGTACAGTCGCCGGTGGCTTTAACCCGGTGCGTAACAATGGGTTTATCGGTACGGCAAACTTTATTGTTGGAAACAGGTTTGCAAATGATAAGATAGGATTTATTGTAAACGGATCATATAACAGGAACGTGTTTGGCTCTGATAATGTGGAGTCAGTTTGGAGCAAGGATGCAAACGGAAAACTTTTCGTAAGCGATCATGATGTGCGTGTTTACAATGAAATGAGGATACGCAGGAGTATTGCAGCAACCATCGATTTTAAATTGAGCCCGCTGCATACGATCTCAATAACCGGTTCTTACAACTGGCGGGATGATAAAGAAAACCGCTTCAGGCTGCGTCACCGTTACCGTGGAGATGCCAATGATCCGGACCCTGCCGAATTGATCTACGATGGCAGTGGAAATATTACCGGCTATTCAAATGGTGAAGTATTAAGACAAACCAAGGGCGGACTTGATAATGGCAGGAATGAATCGCGCCGCCTGGAAGACCAGCGGGTACGTTCGCTTGCCGTTAAAGGAAGTCATTTATTTGGTAAATTAAAAGCAGACTGGAGCGTTCAATACGCAAAGGCTTCTGAAAAAAGACCCAATGAAAGATATTTCGCAATGGGTCGCCGCGGTATTACAATCACCCAGGATATTTCCTCCAATGAATTTCCTTTGCTAACCGATGCTACTGAGTTGACCGGCTACACCAGGTTAAGTGAACTGACAGAACAGTTCCAGGACCAGTACGAAAGAGACCTGAATGCCAAACTGAATTTTGAATTGCCCCTGTCTATCATTAACAGCCAGAAAGGGACCTTAAAATTTGGCGCACGGATCAGGGCAAAGAAAAAAGTAAGGGATAATAATTTCTTCTCCTATTCACCGGTCACTTCATTTGGGAACATCAGTTTGTTGCCATTGCTGGATAAAACAAACACTGGTTTTTATCCTGGCAGTAAATATATAGCCGGGCAATTTATCGACCCGAAATATCTTGGTGGCCTGGATTTTAAAAACGCTTCTTTATTTGAAGAAACAGATGAGCCGGCAGAATACCTTGCTGGTAATTACGAGGCAACCGAAACCATAACAGCGGGGTTTGCTGAACTGAACCAGCATTTTACTGATAAATTTTCGGCCAGGGTTGGATTAAGGATAGAACATACCGCCATCAATTACACCGGTAATATTGTAGAGAATGAAGAAGATTTTAAAGGCGTCGCCAAATTGAAAAATGGCTATACCGATGTGTTGCCTTCCATTAACCTCAGGTATGCTGCGACTGATAATTTTATCATAAAAGCGGCCTGGACCAATGCCCTGGCCCGGCCTAAATACTACGACCTCGTTCCATACTTCAACATCAATCCCAACGACCTGATATTGAGTGCAGGTAACCCGACACTTGAGCCTGTTCGCTCTTCCAACCTTGATCTGATGGCAGAACGTTATTTTAAATCAGTGGGTATTATCTCCGGTGGATTGTTCTTTAAAAAGATCGACAAATTTTTTTACAGCTACATTGATAAAAATTATACGACTTCAAAATTTGCCAGTGATTTTCCTAACGTCAATAACCCAATCGGTACCGGCGAAACCTGGGAGTTTACACAAAGGCGAAATGGTGATGGTGCTACCCTATGGGGATTTGAAGCCGCTATCCAACGCCAGTTTGATTTTTTACCTGGTTTCTGGAAGGGCTTTGGTATCTATGTAAATTATACTTACACACATTCAAAAGCGCAGGGTATTTATGATGGTTCGGGAAATCTTGTTCGTAGCAATGTGAAACTTCCCGGTGCTGCACCGCACATTTTCAATACCTCTTTATCATATGAAAATAAAAAAATCGTGGCCAGGTTATCCGCCAATTTTACTTCTTCTTACGTTGATGACAGTGATGATGCAGGCTACAATGCAGATGCTTTCTTTGACCGCTATTACTCAAAGCAGTTTTTTTTAGATGCCAATGCTTCCTATGCATTTACAAAAAAAATCCGGTTGTTTGCTGAAGCGAATAACCTTACCAACCAGCCATTGAGATATTACCAGGGAGTGAAAGAAAGAACAGCGCAGTTAGAGTATTACGGGCCGCGCTTCAATGCAGGAATTAAATTTGATCTGACTAAATAATCCTATGTCCGGAAAACTTATTGCAATAGTATCAGCGTGCATTTTGACGGCAGTTTCCTGCCAGCAAAATAACAGCACCGCATCCACTCAAATTATCGATAGCAGTAGTGTTAAACCTTTAATTGTAACCGAAAAAGTCGTTGAAGACAGCGATGACCCCGCCATCTGGATAGATCCGGTCAATAAAGCCAATTCCATAATTATTGGAACAGATAAAAGTTCGGCAAACGGAGGGCTTTATGTGTTTACCCTTAATGGCAAGATAGACCGCAAGCGTTCTGTGACCGGGTTAAAACGCATGAACAATGTTGATGTCGCGTATGGACTGAAATGGGGAGATTCTGCGATCGATCTTGCAGTGGCAACAGAACGTGACCGCAACATGATCCGGATTTTCAGACTACCCGAAATGAAAGCAATTGATAACGGTGGCATCGAAGTTTTTTCCGGTGAAACGCAGCGTAGTCCGATGGGGATAGCCCTGTACACCCGGCCATCGGACAAAGCCGTTTATGCGATAGTGGGACGAAAGGATGGACCGGCAGATAATTACTTAGCACAATATTTATTAACTTATAATGGCGATACGGTAGCAGCCAAACTGGTTAGAAAATTTGGCAAATTTTCCGGAAAAAAAGAGATCGAATCCATCGCCGTAGACAATGAATTGGGCTATGTATATTATTCAGATGAACAGTTTGGTATCCGAAAATATTACGCAGATCCCAACATGGGAAATAATGAACTGGCGGTATTTGGACAAGGGGAGTACAAGGAAGACAATGAGGGTATTTCAATTTATAAATTCACTAACGGTACGGGCTATATCCTGGTATCGGACCAGTCAGCGAACCGGTTTAATATTTATCCCCGCGAAGGCGATGCGACAAATCCGCAACTACACAAAAAAATTGCGGCGGTACCGCTCGGAACAAACCAAAGTGATGGCAGCGATGTTACATCTGGTTCCCTACCTGGATTTGAGGGCGGATTATTTGTAGCCATGAGTACAGATACCACCTTTCAATTATACCGCTGGAAAGACATTGCGGATAAGGCCGGGTTAAAAATCAGAAATGAATGAAGAAATGAATTGATATGTAAGTAAGACAATGCGAATTTTCTAAAATTTTTTAAAAATATTCTGAGAATTTACGGCTTTATTCCTTTGCTTGAATAGCGTAAATGGCAGGAAATTACTGGCAATTAAACTGTAGTTAGTGTCTGCAAGAAAACGCTGTTATTAATAACTGGTAAGGGTTTTAGAATATTTTCTAATCCGAATCTTCACTTCACCAACTACCTGTGAACTCTCTACTTTTGCCTCCACAGCCGGCAGGCTGCGTAACCGGAACGCTGCTGTTTTTGCTTCTTTGAAAAAATAGGCTGCGCATTTTTTCAATTCCGATTCATCGGAACCGAACCAAAAAAGGCAGCTAACCCGGTTACTGATGTAGAAGATCAAATAGTGGCCACACTTATAAAAAATGCCTTTTATTAAACAGCTCAGTAATATTTTATTTTAGGCCAGTTCTTTTATGTGGGCGGTGCCGGGCTCGAACCGGCGACCCTCACGTTGTCGACGTGATGCTCTAAACCAACTGAGCTAACAGCCCTTCGTTGGAGCAAAAATATAAAATATAAACTACCCATGCTTATTATTTATCGGAACGTCCTGGTTTTTTCTAACCAACATATCGTCCATTGATCTGATTCCATAAAACTCCATCGGGCACTCTCTATTGCACTCCATCCACCTAAAATACCTGTTTAACCCATATCTGTTGGGATCATATGGATTAAATTGGTAATTTTGCACCTTGATCAAAATAGGCTGTTTACTGACTAATTTACTCTCTCCCGGTTTACCAGCTGTCATTCGTCTTAGCAGCATTGGATAATTATTTTGTAAACCCGAATAAAATTATGGAATCTACATTATTAAGAACCGCCACCCCAACGCGTGAATTATTGAGCCCGGTGCCCAGCGTGGTTTCTTTTGCGCCCTACATAAATTTCCTTAAAAAACAGGTAAAGGTTTCCAATGGAATGAAGGCCAAATTTTACCGGTTTATCATCCGCAAATTTGAACAGCATCCGTTATTGCTCCAGCCAATTGAAGACCTTTCGATACTGGCAGAATATACCGACCTGCTGCACCTCGTAGATGCGACGATCTTTCCACTGGTATATGAGGAAGACAATACTTTGTTCGCTCTTACACCGCCAATGACTATGGAAATGTTCTATTTTTCCAAAGGGATGTACGATACGATCGTTGATAAAAAGACCGGTTTTATAAAAGAGTTGCATAAAAGCTTTTCAAAAGAAACCTTTAAAACCCGCAAAGAGAACTTCCTCTATAATTTCATTCTTGGGCAGTTTTATGATATCAATTACGAATTTGAACATAGCATGATCTACCCATTGTGGGATGAAGAAACTGGCCTGATGAAATATTATAAGGCCGATATCGATCGTCGTTTTATCAAATTAAGTCACACCGGGCCTTTACCGCTTATTGAGCCTAAAAAAATAATTGAATTACGGAGCGGCTCCATAAACCTGGCTGAGCTTCGCAAAATTATTTCCCTGGAACAATTTTCCCTGGAAGGATTTGCCATATTAAATATTGTTGAAATAACGGCCCAGGAATCGATCGAGCAGATAAAAAATACCATCCTTGGAATAAATGAGCTGAGTGAAAATGAAGTGTTCGATTATATCAAAGGTTCCCTTAAAACACTTTTCCAGGAGAATGACCTGGAAGTCGGGCTCCTGCCTTTTCTTAAAGTAAATAACCGTTTTATAATTGATGAGGAATACAGCAAGCGAAGTATCCTGTTGCGTATGGGTTGTGATCGTTCATCGGATATCAAATCCTATACTGAAATGGCCCGGGAGTATGAAAAGAACCCTAAGCCGATCCTTTTAACGACCATTACCATTGATGTGGCGCATCAAATGCCCATGATAGAAATGCTGTATAATTCAGGCATCAGGAGCTATTTGTTACTGCCGTTATTTACCAATGGAAAAATATTGGGCGTACTGGAACTCGCATCCCGCAAGGAAGGGGTGATCAACAATGCTTTTATTTCAAGGCTGGAGCCCGCCAGGCATTTACTTAGCCAGGTATTGCAACATAATATTGAAGTATTTGAAAATGAGCTAGAGCGCACGATCAAAGAAAAGTTTACCTCCCTGCAACCGTCTGTTGAATGGAAATTTAATGATGCGGCCTGGTCTTATCTTCAAAAAGTACATACAGATCCCAAGACAGATGTAGAAAATGTAGTATTTGAGAATGTATTCCCTATCTATGGCGCGGTAGACATTCGTAATTCTTCAGTAGAACGCAATGCCGCCATACAGAAAGATTACCTGCGCCAATTTGAACTGCTGCAATTCACTTTAAAAGAATTAAGACTACGGATAGAGATCACGCTGCTGGATGAAATGATCTTTAAATGCATTAAGTGGCACGCCGCGATAACGGAGGTGCTAACTGCTGAGGACGAACTAAAGATCAATGACTTTTTCGAAAATGATGTAAATCCGCTATTGCGGCATTTTAAAACAAACCACAACGAAGTAGATGGTATCGTGCATACCTATTTTGAGCAAAGCGAAATATTTAAAGGGGTAATTCACCATAACAGGGATGAGTACCAGCAGTCGATTGACCTGGTCAATACTACCCTGATCAGCTACATGGATAAGGAGAAGGATATCCTGCAAAGATCTTATCCCAATTATTTTGAGAAGTATAAAACGGATGGTATCGAATACAATATTTACATAGGTCAATCCATTGCACCTGGTAAACCATTCGACCTGCTTTACCTGAAAAATCTCCGGCTGTGGCAATTGGATTCGATGGCGGCTATCACGCGTTTGACACATAGCCTGCTGCCTGAAATGAAGGTAAAGTTACAGACTACGCAGCTTATCCTGATCCACAGCAATTCTATAGATATCAGTTTCCGCCGCGATGAGCGCAGGTTTGATGTGGAAGGTTCTTATAATATCCGTTATGAAATAATGAAAAAGAGG
The DNA here is from genome assembly GCA_039916545.1 of Ferruginibacter sp. Taxonomy (GTDB): domain Bacteria; phylum Bacteroidota; class Bacteroidia; order Chitinophagales; family Chitinophagaceae; genus Ferruginibacter. Next base: position 24,997 of record JBDSLD010000208.1, on the reverse strand, counting down.
ATCGATAAGGTGCATGTGCAACTAACTGGTGAAAGGCTTACCCAGCCTGGGAAAATAGCGTTAGTGTACAGCAATCAAAAAGAAGCGCAGGAGTATATCAAATTCATAGAATATTTACAGGATAAGCATATCCTCACCAATGACCTGGAGCACCTTGAACTGGAAGAAGTACAGGGACTATATGGATTAAGGGCATTAAGGGTAGGGGTGCTGCTGGATTGATTATAATGGGATCGTATAAGCGTTTTACAAATATTTTGCTCCTTACGTCGCACCAGGTATGCTATTTCTTCTTTTTTTTCTTCTTTTTTGGTATAGATGTTTCTGCATTCAGCCTCATAGTATCCCAATAATCTTTGCCATAGCCAACTAATAACTCACTGCCGGCAGGTATATTTCTTTTGGCCTGGATATAGATCTTTATGCCGTCTTCCACATATTCGCAATTGTTTGTAATGCCTTTGACACGGGTAAAACCACGGGCATCATTTGAATAACGGGCCATTTCATTTTCAAAAGGCAAGCCGTCAATTACGTGGTTTTTGGTAACAAAATAAATGTAACTATTGGTGCCATTCTGGTGATCGACCTCCTTCCAGGTGGTTATTTTCCCCCTGTACTCAATGATCCTGGTATTCTTCGCAATAAAGACTTTGGTAAATAACCCCTTACCGGAACCAGGTAAGGTAGATTCCTTGATAAACAATTGATCTTCCAATAACGACATATGTTGAATTGATTTAATTTACGGACAGAAGGCCGTTGAAGATAGTGAACAAATAGCTTCCTTTGTGATGAAAATGATTTTTATAGATATTATTTATTATTACTATGATTTGATAGCAGGGAAACGATTTTTTATGACATATAACAAGAAATAAATATGCCATTTTAATAGAGTAAGTACTGCTGAAAAAACTGCGATAATGAATGAGGGTAACTTCAGCAGTAGCCTGATAAATAATTTGGTACAGAAATGGTCACTTATAATTACTTGTTTCTCAATAAAACGGAATATCCTTATTTTTGAGTACGATAATTGTTCATATGTCACAAACACCTACCCTTTTGCATTTATTGATGTAGCAATCAGTTCTGTATTTTGAATATTAAAACAACCTTTTTGGGGAGGGAACAAACATTTTATGTCATGAAAAGAGTATTAATTGTCGATGACGAAGTTGATTTATGTTTGCTTTTAAAGCAGTTTCTTACAAAAAAAAATTACGAAGTTCACATTGCTCATACCCTTACGGAGGGACTTAGTTTGTTAAACAATATTAAGCCCGACACCTTGATGCTTGATAATAATTTGCCGGATGGAATGGGTTGGGACCTGGCTGATGACATTCATAAAAAATATCCTGAAATGAATATTACCCTGTTAAGTGCGTATCAGTTAGCCAAGGATTACAGGCAAAAACTGGATGCTTCTATCAATTTTTTAGAAAAGCCTATCTCGCTGAAAGATGTTGAAAGATATATTTAACTGCTATCCAATATATATTAATCACTGGCATGATCTTCAAAACCTTCGAAGGCACCGGCATTTCCTTTTGATTTCTCTTCATTTAATCCTTCTTCCTTCATTGTGCGTTCTTCCTCTTTTTCAGCAACCGTAACTTTATTATCTTTTGATCTTTTAGGCTTTAGCGGCAGCCCTTCATCAGCAGGTTGAGGATGTTGATATACTTCTTTCTTATCAAAAACTTCATTTTGTGGAAGTTCATTATTGCGTATATCCGTTCCAGTTTTGTTTTCCTTTTTCATACATTAGTTTAAGATGACAGTGATAAATTCATGCCGGATTATCATTTCTAAAAATCGCATGATATTATAATAGAAATAATTTTCGCTATTTATTAAAGCGCTGGCAAAGTCGTGTGGATTTATTTACCTGTTGCAAATGGAGATAATTACTCAACTTATACATATTTTTTCCCAACAGCTGCATGTACCTAAAATTGATTAACCATATAAATCCCGAAAACACCCGAAATTATTGCGATGATGACAGATGATTAATCTGGTATCATTTTTTATATATTCACTGCAACAGGCGATCAGTTAAAGTTTAAGTTAGCTGTCATGAGGTCAAATAATTTAAGCGCCTTATTGGAAATCTTATAAAAAAATTATCGGTATGAAGGCAATTTGGACAGGTTCTATTGGATTTGGATTAGTAAACATTCCAATTAAACTATTCAGCGCCATACAAAGCAGTAATCTTGACCTTGACATGCTTGATAAAAAAGACAATGCCAATATCAAATTCAAGCGCGTTAATGAAAATACCAATAAGGAAGTAGTCTGGGCAAATATTGTGAAGGGTTATATGCTGAATGGGAAATATGTTGTATTGGATGAAAAAGACTTTGCTAAAGCGGCACCTGAAAAATCAGAACACATTGAAATACTACAGTTCGTTGAAGAAACGGAAATCGATACCATCTATTTTGAAACTCCATATTATGTGCAGCCCGACAAGTCCGGGACAAGGGCATATGCTTTATTAAAAGAAGCTTTGCAAAAAGCTGGCAAGGTGGGATTGGGAACTTTTGTCATGCGGCAGCGGGAACATATTTGTATCATTCGCGCAAAAGATAATCTACTTATTCTTAACCGGTTAAGGTTTCCGGAAGAAATAAGAGAAACGAGTGAATTAAATATACCGGCTGCCAAAAGCAAGCCGGCAGAGGTAAAAATGGCCATTACATTGATTGAGCAGTTAACTAAACCATTCAATCCCAAAAATTTCAAGGACGACTATACCGATAAATTATTAAAGCTGATCAAAGCGAAAGCAAAAGGAAAGGCTGTTCCATTCAAGCCTTTAAAAATTGTACATTCTAAGTCGAAAGACCTGATGGAACAATTGCAGGCAAGCTTATCAGTTAAAAAGAAGAAGGCATCTTAAGCAGGAATTTCTGATAACAAATGAAATAAAAATAATTGGATTGTAACGGGGAAGGATTTCTATCCTATCCCTGTTTTTTTTCCAGGGAAAATATGAACATGAATAAGCAGGTAAATTACTTTTGTTATTAGTACAAGTTAGTTTATAATAGCAGTGTGACTGCTGCAAATAGTGTAACATCTAGAATTATTGTTGCGCCTTGCGATTGTTAAAGTTTTATACGGTGCCTGCCAGTCAATTAAAAACCAGGTGACTCATGCTCATAAAATATAAAACCAGGATATCGCTTGTGTACGCGTTTATTGCAGCGATCATTTACTCGGCAACTGTATTTGTTTTTCTGTGGTATCAATCTTATGTGCTCAGCTGGCTGCTTTACATGGGCAATGCCCTTTTTGGGATAGTGATAGCTATTTTTATATACCGCTATTCGAAAACTAATAATTATACAGTCAAAATATCACAACTTATTGCAATGGGTCAAAAGACGACCATTATTGGGATATTGATCTCCTGTATCATGTGTTTGTTGTTGTTGTTATTTCTCTCACCAGATGTTTTCCTTAAGCCCGATGCCAACACCGCTGCATTGCAAAATGTGCCGGGTCAGCTGCAAAACGGCAATACCAATTACTTGCTCATGTTATTTATGGATGCGATAATAGGAAATATTAGTACAGGTTCCTTTATTGCTATCTTATTTCCTTTCACTATTGTGCGGTTTAAAGATCAATAAAAAACGAAATAGCATGGAATTGGTATGTACTATTTTACTTTGGCTAAAGCCCCTTGTATTATTTCCTGGAGTTGTTTTAATAAAAAAGGTTTTTCTATTATTGCCTCGACATCCGCTTCGATAGCCTTATCATTCGAGCTATAACCAGTCATCAAAATAATCGGGATATCTGCAGTTGAGGAATTTTTCTTAAGATCTTCGATACAATTTTGTTGTAACACATCCACCAACAACAAATCTGGAGCAAAAGCCTTTGCAACCTGTAAACTCTCGTCACCGCTACTAGTATATTTAACCTGGTATGATTGTTTTTCCAACAGATCCTTGAGAAGAGTCATCGTGTCGAAATCATTGTTAATTACTAAAATCCTGTCCATGCGTCATCATTGTTGATAGATAGCATAGAGATGCAACTGATATGCCATCTTACACGCCTGGCTGAATTGGGATCGAAAAAAAGAAAGTGGAACCCTTGCCTTCTTCACTTTCTGCCCAGATCTTACCGTTGTGCGCTTCTACGATCCTGCGGCACAGATACAATCCGAGGCCGATGCCTTCCAGGTTTTTTGTTTTTTCTGCCCGGAAAAACCTGCCAAAAATCTTTGGTAATTGCTTAGGTGAAATGCCCAGGCCCTCATCTTTGACCGATACTACTACATTGCAGTCGTCCTGGCTGATATTTATTGCAACATTTGTGTTGTTATTAGAATATTTGATCCCGTTGCTGAGAAAGTTGGTCACAACCTGAATCAAGCGGTAACGGTCCCCATAAACAGGTTTGGGAGTTTCGCCTTCCAGTATGATCGTATAATCAGGATGTAGCACTTCAATGGTATCAAGAGCCTCTTCTATCATCTCTTCGAAATCAAAAGTATCGTTTTCGAGGTTAAAATTACCCGAGTTGAATTTTGTGGCATCGTACAATTCGCCAATCATCTTATTCAGGCGCATAACATTGTTTTTACTACGCTGTAAATATTCTTGCAGGTCACTGATATCGTTGTCTTCGATGAGCTGTGTCATCATTTCATTGCATAGAACAATGTTGGCAAGCGGGTTTCTTAGTTCATGCGCCACAAAGCCGATAATGTCTTCTCTTTCTTTTTCAGTTTGTTTTTGCAAGGTAATATCGTGCGCTACCAGTAAAAGGTTATGCGTATCGGAATGTTCCATAATACTGCATGAAATATCAAATGCCTTTTTTACTCCCTGCTTCGTTTCAATTTCCACCGGGTGATTCAAAAATCCTTTTTTTCCCGAAACGACCTGCAGCACCCGCTTATATAATTCATTGTTGTTGTCAAACGGTTTAACCAGGTCTGCAAAGTTTAAATTGTTTACCTCAGGTTCGCTGTAGCCAAATAGCTTAGAAAAGGCAGCATTTACCTTAAGAATATCCAGGTCATTATTGAGCACAATCACTAATTCTTCAATTGAATGTAAAATACCTTCATTAAAATCGTTCAAACGAATATTGACATTTTCTGAAATCTTAAGTGTATTGATGTTTTGGATCACTTTCACGATGTGCCTGGTGCCATCCGGATCCATAACCAATACTGATTCACCCGAAACCCAGGTTAAAGACTTGTCTTTATTTAAAAGAAAATTGTTATCGGACGCCTGTCCATGTAATAGCACTTTTCTAATCTCGTTTTGCGGCAGGCCTTTTTGCCTGTCAACTTCCGTAAATAATACTTCCAGGTTTTTACCGATAACGTCATCGGAATGATACCCAAAACAGTTGGTGAAGGCAGTATTTATTTGGATGATTTTTCCAAATTCATCTAAGATCAACATGGTATTTTCCCTGGATTGCTGGAAAATGCTATCAAAATAATTGTGCGATGGGGGCATCGGAAGACTTTTTGGTGAGAATTACAATAATTTATTACGTGAAAGTAAAATTAATTCAGGCAAATAAATTTTCAATTTTTAAACCAGACTTATTTAGACAGGGCTTTCACTTTCTTAATATTGTGTATCGATATACACTTAATGAAAGACTTTAAATTTGTGGAAGTAAATTCAAGGTAATTTGAGGAAAAGTTTACACATAATTATATGGTTAATGCTGGTAAAATATGGCATAAAAATTATCGTATTATAGGCACATCTTGTGTAATAAATGTAGAAAGCGAAATCATTTTTCTCATTAAATGAGCCGTCTTTTAATATGTTTTGAAGCAATGAAAACAATCCATAAATGTGTAACTATTAATCAAAAAAAATAAAATGAAGACAGCAACTAAAAGTGCGCCTGCGAAAAAGACAGCCACTGTTACAAAAAGTAAACCCACACCAGCTAAATCGGATGCTGCATCAGGTCTTCGTGATCTGTTTGAGGATGGCCTGAAGGATATCTATTGGGCGGAAAAAGCCTTGACCAAGGCTCTGCCAAAAATGATCAAAAATGCAAGTTCAGAAGAATTGGTTGCAGCAATAACAGATCACCTGGCTGTTACGCAACAACAGGTAGCCAGACTGGAAGAAGTATTTGAATCAATCGGTACCAAGGTTCAGGCAAAAAAATGCGCTGCAATGGAAGGTTTGCTCAAGGAAGCGACTGAAATAATTGAAGAAACTGAACCTGGTGTTGTAAGAGATGCAGGCATCATTGCAGCCAGCCAAAAAGTAGAGCATTACGAAATTGCGACTTACGGCACGTTATGCGCTTTCGCAAAGATCCTGGGTGAAGATACCGCCGCCGGGTTATTACTACAAACACTTAATGAAGAAAAAGAAGCGGATGATAAGTTGTCTGAAGTAGCTGAAACTTCTATTAACCTGGAGGCCGCGGAAGCAGACCAGGAGGCATAAATTATTGCCGACGTTTCCCACACTGAAGTTTTCCTCATCACATGTGGCGTAAAATAGATTTATATCATAGCCATGAGCGTACATTCGGATATATTGTTTTTGCAAGACGTCCGGAAGCTCATGGTTTTTTTATAGGCTTTAGTGATATTGATATTATCGTGGCAAAATATAAATATTGCCAGCAGATAAGTGATTGATTAAATAGTAAAAGCAGCGCAGAGCTAATTTCTTATCTGTCAAAAAATCATGGACTTAACAAGTGTCACGGGTATTGCAGCCAGTATTTTTACTGCTGTATCCCTTTTACCACAACTGGTTAAATTACTAAAGGAAAAAAAAGCCGAAGATGTTTCTTTGGGAATGTTGGCCGTGTTGTTTGCAGGACTGGGTTTGTGGATCTGGTACGGATCGCAGAAAAATGATTGGATCATCATCATCGCCAATTCCTTTTCTTTTATACTCAACCTCATTTTAGCGTTTTTCGCTATGAAATATAAAAAGAAAAATTAAGATGCCGGAGGGCCCTTCCATTGTAATTTTAAAAGAAGCCGTTTCCGCTTTTGCGGGTAAAAAAATAATAAGTGTAACCGGAAACAGTAAGATCGACCAGCAACTTCTTCTGAATAAAAAGGTACTCGGGTTTAAAAGTTGGGGCAAACATTTTTTGATTTGTTTCAAAGGTTTTACAGTTCGGATCCATTTTCTATTATTTGGTTCTTATTTGATAAATGATAAAAAGGACCGGCCTGTCAGGCTTAGCGTGGTATTTATTAATGGAGAAATAAACCTTTATGCCTGTGCCATAAAAATTATTGAAGGCAACATCGATGAACTATATGACTGGAGCACCGATGTAATGAACGACCTATGGAACGTGAAGAATGCGGTAGCACAATTACGTCGTCAAAAAAATAAGTTTATTTGCGACGTCTTGCTGGACCAGGACATATTTGCCGGCGTAGGCAATATAATTAAGAACGAGGTTTTGTATCGCGTACGTGTACATCCGGAAAGTGTTGCTGATAAATTCCCATTGGCAAAAGCAAAGGAAATTGTAAAGGAAGCGCGGAATTATAGTTTTGAATTCCTGGAATGGAAACAGAAATTTGAACTAAAAAAACATTGGCTTGCCCATACAAAGAAAACCTGTAAGCGTTGCCAGCTTCCCTTTATAAAGAAACATACCGGAGTGCGTAAGAGAAGAAGCTTTTATTGCATCAACTGCCAGCAGCTTTATGATTGAACCTCAATAAAAAAATCAATAGGTTACCCTAACACCAGGATTTGTTAAACAACAAGATGAAATTTGCGAATTCTCAAATTTATAATACCTTGTTTTGCAATAACGATAATGCTAACCACTTAACATTAAAACTTAACAAAATGGAACACAGTACAGGAAAAAAGACAGGTTTTTTTGATAAATTTGCTTCAGGCGTAACTAAAGCCACGGGTAGTACACCGGCATTTATAATCGCTTTTTTGGTCATTGTTGTCTGGGGAATTTGCGGTCCTTTTTTTCATTATTCGGAGACCTGGCAACTGGTAATAAACACAGGTACTACTATTATTACTTTCTTAATGGTTTTTTTGATCCAAAAATCTCAGAATAAGGATTCACTGGCCATACAACTTAAATTAAACGAATTGGTAGCTGCGCATGAATTTGCCAGTAATCGTTTGGTAGATGTAGAAAATATGACTGAAGACGAATTAAAGGTCATTCAAAAATATTACACCAAATTAAGCGGCTTTACCATGAATGAAGAAAACCTTCAGCAATCCCATTCCATCGATGAAGCGCATGAGCAGCATGATCTCAAAAAAGAAATGGAAAGAGAGTTGGAAGATAAATTCAGAAAGAAATAATTCTCACAATAGCAATGTTTTGCCAGGCCTTCCTATTTGTTGATTACTTCCATATTTTCCAGTGGATAGTTTTGTGTTGAAAGCGTACAATTGAACGAGGAACAATAACTGAATAGTTCGGATAAAGGGATCGTATTCAATTTGAATTTTTTCACCGGGATCTTGCCATCGGTAAACGTGCTGCCTTCCTGCCTTTTTTTATCAACCGCGTATATGGTAATGACTGTTTCATCTCCCACAAAAACACGGATCGCCAGCGCCTCAAAACGGTCCCTGTTATAATCCGGAATATACTGGAAACAAAAATCATCCAGTGTTTGTCCATTTGCCATTGTAACAGATAGCTGTCCTGAAATACCTTCCTGCGTAAATTTTAGTTCGTCTTCCATGATTTATATTTTTAGTAGCTGGATGAAAATTGTATTCTAAAAATATCATGCCATTATTTTTAAGTATAAATGAGTTGAAAGTTAGCTGAGGACAATGCCCCATGAGATAGGCCAGTTGCCCGTTTGTGTCTTAACTAAAGCGAGTTCCTCAATGTCAGGTGAAACGGAGCTTCAATATGTTCTTTCGACCCTGATAAAATTAATTCGGCGGCCTTTTCGCCCATCATTTTAAAATCAGTTGAGATGGTTGTTATGCCATTAAGTATGATCTTTTTTAAAGCGGTTTCATTGTAGGAGATAACGCCTATTTCTTTACCCATCTCATAATTTTGATCTACAATTTTTTCTATGAGGGTTACCAGGTCATCTTCCATTAAGCTGATATATACTTCTCCCTTGTTGATAGGCTCCTTGCCGATATCATGCACAATTTTATAATTGAAAGCATATTCCTGGCAAAATTTACAAAAGCCGGTGGTGATCTCGATAGGGTGGTAGGTGTATTCGGGCAATATGATATTAAGGGTGCTGTATTTACTCAGATGAGGAAGCGCTTCCTCCAGGGCATTATAAATATCCTTTTCAAAATTTTCGTAGATCGCGCCATAATCACCCGTTACTCCCGGCACAAGCTTATCCAGTAATATCAGTTTGTCTTTAGGTATGGTGTTGATAATTTTATCGGCATGTTCGGCACCATCCATAAAATGAGGTATGATCACGAAGTAATTATAATCCTCTTTTGAGTTTAATAATAACTTTTTAAATAGAGACAGGTTATTGTTGTAGATATAAAAATCAATCGTAGCGGCTTCACCCAATGTACTTACAAAAGAATCATAGATAATTTTTTTGTGGGAGCTGAGCTTATTGAACAGCAGGAAAACCTTCACCTTGCTTTCCACGTTATTGCTTTTTATATAATAACCCTTTCCCGGCACAGAGCCAATAATGCCCGCTTTTTTAAGGTATTTGTATCCTTTTTCAGCAGTATCTCTGGATATCTCAAATTCAAAACTGAGCTCATTGATAGAAGGAAGCAGGTCGTCGATTTGCAATTTTTGTGTTTCAATGGCCTTTATGATGCAATTGGCAAGCTGCTGGTATTTGGGAGTAGCCGAAAATTCGTCGATATAAATGAGCTTATTGAACGGAGATATCATACAGGAACCTATTGAAAGCGCTTATGTTTTGAATTGATTCGTCAAAAATAAGTTTTTAAAAATAAAAATGGGTATGGGGTAGGGAGGATCTTATTTCGCTGCCGAACGCAGACACTGCCTGATAGCAAACACGGGCTTGGACCTGGATTGAATAGTCCAAATTTACCGTTACTTTTCTATCTGGTAATTAAAAGTTGCCTGTCAAATGTCGATGATTACATGGTAAATTAATTATATGTATAATTAATTTCACCATTTTATAAATTTTGTCTTATTGAATTTAAAAGAAATCTTAAAAGCCTTTATTGACTGCCGTGATTTATTTTGTCATCATTTAAAATGCGGCTTTCATGCTCCCTGCAATCAACCGGTTCCATGAACTTGCAGGAATATTTAGTACGTTCCTGGCGGAACTTATACCAGCATTATATTTTACCCTGCGGCAATCTTACCCTGGCGGTACATATTTATATAGCCTGCCTGATAAACTTAACCTGTTTTTCTCTGGCGGGCTATGATATATGGTCTATGAATTTGCCGAAATCCAAAACAATTCCGGAGAAGGGCCATGCAATAAAAACTGTGAGATTATTTTGACAGAACACCCGGAAATAAAAATTACCCAGCAATACAACTCCTGTTACAAGTAACTAAATACTTGAACCAACAGGAAGCATGTATCACCGGATAATCAAAAGATTACTGCCTGTTTACACAACAGTATTCTTGTTTGCCAGGTCATTTGCCGGCAAACGGGTTCTCTTAATAATGGCTAAAAAACGGAGTGAAATGGACGAAAAATTATACCGTGACCCAACAGCCGGGTATTGCCCAATACACTTTACCATTACCGGTAATATCGGGCATCTTGCAAATCGGATCAGCGCTTAATTGGAAAAAAATGAATTCAATCTTTTAGGAAAAAAACCAGTAGCAGTTAATTCCTTTTGTAATTTTTCTTCATTCACTTTATCTCTTTCTGCAATCAGGGTATAACCCATAGAAGGCAAAACGATCTTAAGTGTTTGAAACCTGACAGAAGCGGAATTTTCCTTGAATGAAATTAATGGCTCGTCGATTATACGAACAGTATCATTCACATTTACATTAGATTTTTCCAGCCTGATATTATGGTAAGCTGAAGTCAGTTGCTTAACCGCTTCAATTTCTTCCCATCGGATAACAGCTGGCTTAGCTAACCAATAAAGGAAATTTAAAGTGCCGGGAATATTCTTTACTGATCCTATTTCAGATTCAGCAATGTAGACGAAAACATGGGAACTAAATAAAGCTTCCTTACATGTCTTCTTATTATTAGCATTGACGCTAACAATGTTGTTTACCGCAAAATAGTTCTTGATCCCTCTTTTAGTCAAAAGTGAAGCTACTTTCCTTTCCCTTTGCGGGAGTGTGTAAACTGCATACCAATTACGTGTCATTCTTGTGGTGTTTTTGGTTGTGAAAAATGCAGTTCTTCACAATATCAGATTGAAGCTTTTACAGGGAAGTTGGGGATGTAATAATTGGAGGTGTGGTAAACGAAGGGATATTCAAGATTTCTTTCGAGGCGTGGCAAATATACGCAGAAAAGTTAAAACAAAGAAAAAAATAATTTTTGCAGTTATACATAACAGAATATCTGAGTGTTTGTGCCCCGGGTTTAATTTTCGTTTTTGTGTTTCACTCACTTCAAATCATAGCAAAAACCTGGCATCACTTTACTGCTCAATATCTTCTGCAAAGGATAATTTGGATATTCTAAATCAGTGTTTACTGTATTACCAAATTTCCTGCCACCCTTAATATTTTACCGGGCAGTATGGTTAGTTTGGCGCCTGCTGAAATATATTGTGGCGTATCCAGTACACATTCCCCACCTTCTGTGGGATCAATGAGAATTTCAGTGCCCGGTAAAAGTACAGGCGGCGGAATTATATTATTACTCCAGTTGAGTGGATTTATCCAACTGCCATTACCATTAAAAATATAGGCGTTTACAAACACCCTGAAGGCGATATCCCATTCAATCGCAGGTAAAGACAGGTCTAAGGTTCCTGTCGTGATCGTGTCAGTGGCAGTACTCAGTAACTGGCCCGTTTTGCAATTGAAATATTGTATCGTGCAATTACCGTTTGGCAGGCCCGTTATTTGCAAATTAACTCCTGCGACAGCCGCTGGTGGTACGTTCCCTGAGCCTTTTAAGTATTTCCAGTTGTATTTATTATTGAGGATGTAGCCGGCAATTTTGTTTCCATCCGCAGATCGCAATGTATAACTGGTAACCGGTGAACCAATATTAGTAAACACATAATTAGAGATCAATATCCAATCGGTACCGGTATTGTCAACTTTTATAGCGTGCGCGCCAGCCGCCACATTTACCGAATAAGTGGTATTGATCGCTGCATTCATATTGATGAGCATTACACCATCCACGTAAATATTTATTTTAGGAGATGTACCGGTTGAATTACCGGTCACAACTTTAAATTGTCCATCAACCGGGAAGTTGACGTTGAAAACAGGCGGCACGCGGAACTGCGTATTGTAAACGCTTCCAAATAAAAATTTGCCTAACTGGCTTGCAGCTGGCATAATCGCACCAGTGGCATCGACTGTAAAAGATGCCGACGTTGCAACGCCAAAATCAGCCGCCGGCACAATGGTAGCATCCGAAGCGCCGCCGCCGGTTGCAGTGACGGTTACTTTTTTGTAATCATCCTTTACAAACTGGATATTGCTCAACACACCCGCCAATGGTTTAAAATGATAATACAGATTTTGCGGCTGGATGTAATTATCCCACCACCAGCTTAGCGCACCGCCCATTGCACCACTAAAAGCACTTCCCCAGATCGCATTGTGCAGGTACACACCGGATGGATCATCAGCCGAAAGCGTCGCGGCATCCCCTCCAAGGCCAAATTCTCCGTTCAGTGTTGGCTTATTAAATTTACTCAAATAATTCTGCGATCCTGCGGCCATTGTATTTTCTATATTGGGCGCGTCGATGTAGTAATGTGTCTGGCTAAAATCCAGGGCAGGTATATTCCAGGTGGCATCATCATTTAGGTCTTTTGCGAAGCTGGTTGTTACCAAATGCCGGTACACGTCTTTGCTTTTAATAAATTCAGCCATCTCTTCGTGCCAGTTTTTTACATTTATTTTACGTGTATCGAATTCATCTGTCCAATCCACTTCATTAAAAAGCTCCCAGCTTTGTATTGACTGCGCATAAGCGTAACGGGCGATGATATACCGCAGGCGATTCTTATGCAGGTTTTTTGCAGTGGCATCGGTAAAAAAATCCCATGTGTTTGTTGCCGGGCCACCATTGGCCGCATTATACGGGTTGTCCGCCCATTCCGGGTTTACACCGGTTGAAACCTGCCCATGGTTATTTAATGTGGTCATGATATAGACGTTCTTCTCCCGGCAATGATCCACCAACCAATCAAAATAAAATGCAGCTGATTGTTTATAATTTTTAAGTCCTGCAAACCCGTTGGTCCCGTTCTTCCATTCAAGGCCAAAGGCCCAGCTTGACATCCATACCCTTATAAAATTTCCACTGTTCGTACTGAGATTATTGAGCCAGGTGGTATAATCTGTTACTACATTTCCATTTTGCCAACCCATGTTTTCGCCAATGGGAATAAATTGGGCGCCATTGTCGAAACTTAAATAATCCGAACTGTTTTTTCTTATAAATCCCGGACTGGCAGATGCAATACAATTGAATGTCATGTTTGGATAAATGGCCGTGCCACTCGTATTGGTACAGGATAGATCGTAACTCCAGTTACCTGTTTCATTGGGTGCATACCTAACTTTAAATCCGCCTGTTCCGGTGCTGGTAAGACTTCCATTTGCATTTAAAATATAATCCTGCATGAAAAAACCTTCCACCGTATCCTTTCTGCCCGAAGGCGCATTGAAAATGCATTGAACTTTTATATCATCATAATCATAGGGGTTGGTATAGGTAGCGGAGATATCAAGGCTGATCTCAAATTTGTCGAACCTGGGAATCGAATTACTATTGGGCGCAATCGAATTAAAGACCGGTATTGTTAAAGGATGATTTGGGTTTTTAGAGATTTTCTGCGCAGTTACAACGGTTTGCAATAACAAGACGATGGCAAAGAGTGGGAATTGTTTTCTCATCAGTATTTTTTTTAGGCAGGTATAGGATGATAAAATATTTTGGTTGTCGATCTTGGCTCTACCCCGGCACTATATAAATGTTCTTGTACCTGAAAAATTTTCCCTGAATTCTTTTGGTGTACAGCCCTTCTTCTTTTTAAACAGGCGGTTGAAATTGGAAATATTGTTGTAGCCGCAACTGTAAGATACTTCCGCGATCGAGTTGGTTGTGTCGATGAGGATGCGGGAAGCGTGGCCAAGCCTTATTTCATTCAGACTATCTATAAAAGTAATGCCGGTGCGTTTTTTAATAAAGCGGCTAAAGGACACTTCCGTCATGTTAACAAGCTTCGCGATATCGCCCAAGGTTATCTGTTTATCATAATTCTTGTTCATGTATTCAAAAGCCTTCTCGATCCGCCTGCTGTTGAAATTAAGTTGAAAGTCGCTGTTGAAACCTGTTTCAGACAGCGTGCGCATACTTCGCGAAGTAGAAAGGTCATGCAAAATATCGATCAGTGCCATTACCGAATCAAAGCCGCTTTCCTTATCAAGGGACACGATCCTGGGATAAATGTTCTGGATGGTTTCTTTAGAAAAAAGAATGCCCTTTAGTGACAGGTCAAACATCTTCCGGATAAAGCTCAACTGGTTCCTGCGCAAAAATTTTTCATCGAGTAAATCTTTGTGCCATTGAATGGTAACTTCTTTTATATCGCCCGACTGGCACTGGTGCGTAAACCAGGCGTGCGATAAATTCGGACCGATCAATACCAGTTCCAGGTCATCGATGAGGTCAATATGGTCACCGACGATCCTTTTAGCACCTTTGGCATTAATGATCAGGTTCAACTCAAATTCTTCATGATAATGCAGGGGGAAATTGAATTCTTTTTTTATCCGGGAAAATATAGTGAAACAATCGTTTTGAGTGAGGGGGGTAATTTCTCTTACAATATTCTTGTTCATGATAAGTAGCAGCTTTAGTCGTCGGATGAATGTAACGATGTGAAAGTACAAATAATATTATTAAAAAAGTATCAGCTTAACTTTCAGTTTTGTTAAGAAATACCTGATTTATATTGTTTTACAACGCTTTTAACCATGCATTAACCAATTCATGCTATTCGAATAGATCAATTATAAGATAATATAGTATTAGTTTAAAGATAAGGTATCGCGTTAATTTTGTTATGGTTATCTTTTTAGTTTAACAGATTAATAATTGCCATTTGAAAAAAAGACGCCTGTTGCTATTCTTACCTGCATTTCTCCTTGGCTTCAATGTGGCCAATGCCCAGTTGGCAGATAAAAATGCGACCAAAGAAACGCAGGCACTGTTTCAAAATTTAAAAAAATTATTAGGTAAGGGTATTTTGTTTGGCCACCAGGACGACCTGGCTTATGGCGTTGGCTGGAAATACGAACCAGGCCGGAGTGACGTAAAAGATGTATCCGGTCAATATCCTGGAGTGTATGGTTGGGAGCTGGGCCGACTCGAAATTGACGCACTGGAAAACCTTGATGCTGTGCCGTTCGATAAAATGAAACAGTTCATTAAAAAGGGATATGAGCGTGGTGGCGTTATAACCATTAGCTGGCACCTCAACAATCCGCTAACCGGCAAAACCGCCTGGGATCCCGCAAAAGGAACGGTTGAATCTGTTTTACCCGGCGGTAGCAAAAATGAATTGTATAAAACCTGGCTCGACAAAGTCGCCACTTTTATGTTGGACCTGAAAGGCGATAAAGGTGAGTTGATCCCGGTAATTTTCCGGCCTTTCCATGAACTCAATGGCAATTGGTTTTGGTGGGGTAAAAATCAATGTACGCCGGAACAATTAAAGCAATTGTATCGTTTTACAGAAACATATTTACGGGATATAAAAAGTGTACACAACCTGCTGTATGCTTTCAATACTGACCGCTTTTCCTCGCCGGAAGAATACCTTGAAAGATACCCCGGTGATGATTACGTGGATGTGATTGGGTTTGATATTTACCAAAAAGAAGACATACTGCCCAATGACAAATTTATTGCCGTATTATACAAAAGCCTGGTCACGCTGGAAAGTATCGC
This sequence comes from Ferruginibacter sp., assembly GCA_039916545.1. Taxonomy (GTDB): domain Bacteria; phylum Bacteroidota; class Bacteroidia; order Chitinophagales; family Chitinophagaceae; genus Ferruginibacter. The sequence continues at coordinate 8,877 of JBDSLD010000208.1, read as the reverse complement.
GGTAGCAAAAAATAAGATCCCGGCACTTACAGAGTTTGGTTACAATACAGTGCCTGACGCCAACTGGTGGACCGGCGTTTTTATGAAGGCCATTGAAAAACATGCAATCTCATTTGTATTGGCCTGGCGAAATGCAGGTCACAAATCAAAAGATGAGACTGAATTTTACGTGCCGTACAAAGGCCAGGTCTCTGCGGTCGACTTTAAAAAATTCAGTATGTTGCAAAATATTTTTTTAGAAAATAAAACAAAAGAACAGCATTTATATAACAGTCCTTAGTACCGTGCTATCGCCATTCGTGTTGCCATAAAACGCATCGCGGCGCCGGCAATCAGGATGCATTCCTTGCTGTTAGCATTTCACAGTTCCGTTTTATTATCCAATATTGCTGTTAAACGATTGCTTAATGATCAACCAACAAACGAGGCACACTTGCTGAAGCTTATGAAATTACACCTGATAGATATCCTGATTTTAATAAGCTACCTTGTCACCATGATCCTTGTTGGGTTCTGGATGCGGAAAAAGGCAAGGCAAAATAAAGAGAGTTACCTGATGGGTGGCAAAACCCTTCCCTGGTATATGCTTGGGCTCAGTGACGCGTCAGATATGTTTGACATCAGTGGGACAATGTGGATGGTCGCCCTGTGTTTTGTGTATGGGCTCAAAAGCATTTGGGTACCCTGGTTATGGCCGGTATTCAACCAGGTATTTATGATGATGTTCCTGAGTAAATGGTTGCGCCGCAGTAATGCCAATACCGGGGCGGAATGGTTGCGCACGAGGTTCGGACTTACCGGTCCGGGTGTAACCGGTTCTCATATTATTGTAATTGCGTTTGCGCTGATCAGTTGCCTTGGATTTCTTGCCTATGGTTTTGTAGGGTTAGGAAAATTCGTACAAATATTTATTCCCTGGGATGTCGTCAAAGATTATATTCCTTTTCACGTAACGGACAAATATGTTCCTCATTTTTATGGTATCGTGTTTACATTGTTCGCTATGTTTTACTCTATACTGGGAGGGATGCACAGTATCGTGTTGGGAGACGTGATCAAGTACGCGATCATGACGGTGGGGTGTATTGCCATTGCAGTAATTGCCATGAATAGCCTCAACGGGCACACGCTAAATGTTCCCGAAGGCTGGAGTGACCCTTTTTTTAGCTGGCGCCTGGACCTTGACTGGAGCCGGATCGCGGCTGATGCCAACAAAAAAATTGCCGATGATGGTTACAGCCTGTTTGGATTGTTCTTTATGATGATGCTGCTAAAAGGAGTATTTGCTTCCCTGGCGGGACCTGCACCTAACTACGATATGCAGAAAGTATTAAGTACACGCAGTCCGAAGGACGCAAGTAAAATGACCGGATTTGTAAGTATCATTTTACTACCCGTTCGCTATTCAATGATCACCGGTCTTACAGTACTGGCGCTGTTGCATTACAACCAGCTTTACCTGAAGGGGCCGGATGGCGTCACAGACTTTGAACGGATATTGCCGGCAACGATAAATAATTTTCTACCCGTTGGTATTTTAGGAATTGTATTGACCGGGCTGCTGGGCGCCTTTATGGGCACTTTTAGCGGTACCCTCAATGCAGCTCAGGCCTACATTACCAACGACATTTATCTTAAATATGTTAACCCGGCGGCAAGTACAAAAAAAGTAATTACGCTCAATTACATAGTCGGCATAGTGGTCGTTGCGGTGGGTGTTTTTTTTGGATTTTTAGCCAGCGATGTAAACGAGATTTTGCAATGGATCGTCGGCGGATTGTATGGCGGGTATGTGGCCGCCAATTGCCTGAAATGGTATTGGTGGCGCTTTAATGCCAATGGATTTTTCTGGGGCATGACGGTGGGCGTGGCAGGTGCGTTGGTGATGAAGAATGTTATTAGTTGGGGCATCGCACACCATTATATTTCCGAGGCGCTGCCTTTATACTGGTGGCCCGTATTGTTCGTGTTATCGCTGGCCGGATGCCTGATCGGGACCTATGCCGCTCCGCCGACAAACGAGCAGGTATTGAAATCATTTTACCGCAATGTCAGGCCATGGGGATTTTGGAAACCTATCCATGCAAAGGTGGTAGCAGATGATCCTTCTTTTGTCGGTAACAAAAGATTTAAACTGGATATGTTCAATGTGGTAATCGGCATCATCGGCCAGTTGTGTTTTACGCTTCTGCCGATGTACCTGATATTGAAAATGCAGCAGCCTTTGTGGATCACGATTGCAATGATAATAGTGATCGTACTTATTTTAAAAAGAACATGGTGGAATAAACTGGAAGACTAAATACTATTTTTATGAATGAAGAATTTCAAAAACGGTTGAGCTTTTTAAAGGAGCAGCATCATGCATTAGAAATCAAAAGGAATGAAATACTGCCTGCCGGAAATGGCGTGTATTTCCGTTATAAAAATGCAGTGCTAACGGCCATGCATACTCCTTTAACCTGGCGCTATGATCTTGATCCGGTATCCAATCCTTTTTTGATGGAAAGGTTTGGCATCAATGCCACAATGAATGCGGGCGCAATAAAATGGAAGGGGAAATATGCATTGGTAGCGAGGGTGGAAGGTGTTGACAGGAAAAGTTTTTTTGCAGTGGCAGATAGCTACAATGGCATTGACAATTTTCAATTTTGGGAGTACCCGGTTCTAATGCCTGAAACAGGTGTTCCGGATACAAATATTTATGATATGCGGTTGGTGGCACATGAGGATGGATGGATCTACGGCCTTTTTTGCACAGAGAGAAAAGACCCGGATGCACCGGCGGGCGATCATTCTTCCGCTATCGCGCAATGTGGTATTGCCAGGACAAAGGACATGCTGGAATGGGAGCGCCTGCCCGATTTAAAAACCCCATCTGCCCAGCAACGGAACGTGGTACTTCACCCGGAATTTGTGCAGGGGCAATATGCTTTTTACACCAGGCCGCAGGATAGTTTTATAGAAGCAGGAAAGGGCGGCGGCATAGGGTTTGGCCTGGCGGCGGACATTACCAAAGCCATAGTTGAAGAAGAAGTTGTAATTGATAGCCGTGTTTACCATAGTATTTATGAAATGAAAAATGGACTGGGACCGGCGCCCATCAAAACGAAACGTGGCTGGCTGCACCTGGCGCACGGTGTAAGAAACACAGCGGCTGGTCTGCGTTATACCTTATATTTATTTATGACCGCACTGGATGATATAACTAAAGTTATACATAAACCCGGCGGGTACTTTTTGGCACCGGAAGGAGAAGAACGGGTAGGGGATGTTTCCAATGTTGTATTCAGTAATGGCTGGATCGCTGACGAGGACGGCACCGTTTTTATTTATTATGCATCGTCGGATACCAGGATGCATGTGGCTACAAGTACGATTGAGCGGTTAACCGATTATGTGATCAATACGCCGGAAGACGGTTTGCGTTCGGCCGCATCTGTAGAAACAATTTTTAACCTGATCCGGCAAAATAATGATCAACCAGGTAGCAGGAAAGAGCGTACAGAAGCGTCTAAAGAAAAGATTTATAAGTAGTCATCCGCCATTTTGGGCTGCAAGACCATTAATTTTATGTGCCGGGAAACCATGCCAGATAAGACAAAACAGTTAACCCTATATCGCGAAGAAGCGATTGCTGAATTGAATAATATATTGTCTTATTGGATTCAAAATACGCATGATGCTTTAAATGGCGGGTTTATAGGCCGCATCGATGAAAACAATATTTCTTATGCTGATGCACCAAAAGGCGCCGTGCTTAACGCGAGGATATTATGGGCCTTTTCTGCTGCTTATAAAATTACGGGTGATCCCGAACACCTGCACTTTGCAAGAATTGCCTTCAATTATTTTACCGCCAATTTTATTGATACGGATTATGGCGGCGTATACTGGACAGTCGACCCTACAGGAAGACCTTTGGATACTAAAAAACAGGTATACGCATTGGCCTTCGCCGTTTATGGCTACAGTGCGTATTTTGAGATCAGCAATAATGAAGCTGCAAAAAATACGGCCATCGAGCTGTACCGGCAAATTGAGGTGCATAGTTTTGACAAGGAAAATTCCGGTTACCTGGAAGCGTTTACCCGCGACTGGCAGTCGATTGACGACTTTAGACTGAGTGAGAAAGATGCCAATGAAAAGAAGACCATGAATACTCATTTGCATGTGCTGGAGGCATATACCGCACTCTATCGCATATGGCCGGATCAACAACTGAAGTTGCAAATTAAAAGCCTTATTCAAAATTTTGAAGATCATTTTGTTGATAAAGCCACCGGGCACCTGGTGTTATTTTTTGATGAAAACTGGAACATCAAATCAACTACATCCTCCTATGGCCATGATATTGAAGCGGCCTGGTTATTATTGGAGGCAGCAGAAACAATCGGTGAGCAATCACTGACAGAAGTTGTAAAAAATATCTCTGTTAAAATATCAACAGCGGCAACTAAAGGATTGGACAAAGATGGCGGCCTCTGGTATGAAAGCGAAAAAAATACCCACCATATTATCAAAGAAAAGCATTGGTGGGTGCAGGCCGAAGCGATGGTTGGTTTCTTTAATCACTGGCAATTGACATCAGATGAAACATACCTGGAAAGGTCGCTGCAGTCGTGGCAATATATAAATACTTTTATAAAAGATAAGATTTTTGGGGAATGGTTGTGGGGAAGAAATAATGACGGTACGGCCATTAGTGGCCAGGATAAAGCAGGCATTTGGAAGTGTCCGTATCACAACTGCAGGGCATGCATAGAAATAACCAGGCGTATCGACAGCGAGATCTATACCGGGCAGTGATGGCTTTGGTCGTTGGATGATTCCCTGTTAATTTATTTCGAATTGCCTGTTAAAATTATGTTCCTTTTAAAAATGATCGGATATTTGAGACCTGGGATGATTTTGTAATTGTCGTTTTACAAAGTATCCTGGAAACTAAGAAATTATATTAGAATAATATTAGCAATTGAAATTAATTACTATGAAAATTATCAGTTTTGTTATTGTCTTTTTTTGCGCTGTTTACGGTGGCTATGCGCAGCCCGTAAAAGCCCACGGACGTTTAAAAGTGCAGGGCACCCAGTTAACGGATCAAAATAACCAGCCGCTCGTGCTCAATGGAATGAGCTTTGGCTGGAGTTGTTTTCATCCGCGTTTTTATACTGCTGCCACGGTAAGGTGGCTACATAAAGATTGGAAGTGTAATGTAGTGAGAGCGGCGCTCGGCGTAGAACCCGATTATGGCTACCTGAAGGATTCAGCAAAAAATATGAAGCTCATCAGGACCGTTGTCGAAACCGCTATCGATGAAGGGATTTATGTGGTCATCGACTGGCACAGCCATAATATCAACCTGGAAGAGGCGAAAGGTTTTTTTAAAGAAATGGCAACGGCCTATGGAAAGTATCCTAACATTATCTATGAAATCATTAACGAGCCTGATTACGAAACATGGCCCGAAGTAAAGAAATATGCCACCGAAGTGATCGCAGCAATCAGGGCTATTGATTCCAGTAATATTATTTTGGTTGGTAGTCCGCATTGGGACCAGGATATTAATTTACCTGCGGAAGATCCAATCATTGGTTACAGTAATCTAATGTACACGGTTCACTTTTATGCAGCTACGCATAAACAACTTTTAAGGGACCGGACGGATGCAGCCATCGCAATGGGGCTACCTGTTTTTATCTCAGAATCCGCCGGCATGCAGGCCACCGGTAACGGAGCGATCGATTATCCGGAGTGGAACAAATGGATCAGCTGGATGGAAGCAAAAAAATTAAGCTGGATCACCTGGTCGGTATCTGATAAAGATGAAACCTGTTCGGTATTGAATAAATCAGCTTCGGATTACGGCGGCTGGAAACCGGAGGACCTGAAAGAATCAGGGATCAAAACAAGAGAAATATTGAGGAAAAAACCAAATATAAATAAGTAGTAGATCGAAAAAAAGGGCTCCGGGATGCCGTACATTAACGTATAACCATCCCTGGAGTCCTGTTGTATCCCATCCTTGTTGAGTACAAATGAGGGAGTCAGTCAGAAATTAAATTTACCTTCTTTGGTACCTGGCCATTTTCGCGTCCGTAATTTCATTGTCTCTTTCATGCTTCAATCTCCGGACCTCTGCACGCCGTTGTTTTCCTGTTAAGCCGGTGTCGTGCTTAACCGCCCATATCCTTTCATTATAATCCTTTTTTATATCCTCAATTTTAAGGTCCAGTTTAGTTGGCCTGGCTGAATGGTTGTAATACGGAGAGGGATAAAAAGGAGAATAATAAGGGTTAAAAAATGGGGAGTAACCTCCGATAACTGTAACCCTGGGGTAAAAACGGACCCCACCGCCATAATGCCCGCGCTGCGCAAATGTCGCGGTTCCGATCACCAATGCAAGTGCGACAATCAATAACTTTTTCATAATTAAATATTTTATACATCTTAGACAATAAGAGGTATCGAATGTTTAATTGATAAAGACAGATCAATTGTAAATAACAATTGAATAACAAGGAGGAGAGTTAAGAGTTAAAGATTTGATAAACAGGGAGGTCTACCACAACGCTCTCAACTATCCCGGTATACGTAATCCTACGCGTCCACCGCATCATACACCACCACTTTCGACCACAAATGCGAGCACTCTTCAATGAATTTTAAATGGATCGGATCAGTCTGGTAAGTCGCCTGGTCAGCATCATTCTCAAATATGAGCATCCAGGAAACTGCATACGAACTATCGATCACTTCACGGTTGGTATCGGCAGGCTTGCCAATATGGAACTGTTTGATACTGGTTGCACCCGATAATTTTTTAAGACCTGCAACCAGCTTATCGCGGTCACCGATATTGCCGGTATTCTTTAACCAGAAATAAACGTGGTGTATGAAGATGTTGTTCATTTGTGTTGAATTAAATTTTGACAGCAAATATAGTAGTTCCCGTTAAGTATGCTGTAGACTGCCGCCTAAAATTTTGGTGTGGATATTTTTTCATCATCAATGATTCATTGAATAAATATAGTGCGTCTTCCATTTATGAAATATTTATAAATTGAATTTTCCTCACAAAGAAAAATGGTACTTTTTTACCTAATATTCCTACTTTACCATCTTTAAGTTGTTTACTTTTAACAGATCGGCAGCTTTGTGTTAAATTGGATACCAACTATAAATATTTACAAGTATGATCGGCCACTCATTTAACAAGAGGCTTCTATTGACCTTTATTATTTTAAATTTCGCTACAACATTCACAACTGCGCAGGACAGCGCCGTAGTGATAGCCTTGTGGAAAAATGGGGCACCGGGTTTTGAAGACAGGAAAAATGAGCCGGAGCAAGCAAAAGAATGGTGGGTAAATTCGATCAACAACCCGTCATTAACAGTGTTTCCCGCGCCTAAGGAATTAGCTAATGGCACCGCTGTAATAATTTGTCCGGGTGGCGGGTTTCGTAATTTAGGTTTTAACGGGGAAGGAAGGGATCCGGCAAAATATTTCAATAAATTAGGAGTTACGGCTTTTGTATTGAAATACCGTTTATTCCGCCAGGAAAAATCACCCTATACACAGGTACACCCTACACAGGATATATTTCGTGCGATGCGCCTGGTGCGTAGCCTGGCAAAGGACTATGCCATCGATACTTCCAGGATAGGCGTAATGGGCTTTTCCGCCGGGGGCGAAGTAGCGGGATGGGTATCTTACAAATACCAGGATCAAAATTTTACCAATCCTGATGCAGTTGATCTTTTATCTGCAAGGCCCGCATTCCAGGTACTGGTCTATCCGGGCCCGTTGACGGTTCCTGATTCTGTGTCGTCTACATCACCGCCCACGTTCTTACTTGCTGCCAATGACGATGAATGTTGCTCCGAACCGATCATTAAATTAGTACAGATGCACCGCAAGGCAAAAGTTCCGGTTGAAATGCATTTGCTGGCGCAGGGTAATCACGCCTTTAATATGGGTACCAGGTCTCCGCTGATGAGTGTTAAAGCCTGGCCTCAACAAATGGCGGATTGGTTAAAGGACAGTGGCTGGCTGCAGAAAAAATGACGACTAATATTTATGGGCCAGTCGTTTGTTTATCACATTTAAATCAATAAAATCTATCCTTACTTTCACTACAATTCTTTTAATTCATCAATAAAATTGCTATGCATACAAGACGAAATTTTTTAAAACATACAGGTGCCCTTACGCTCGGATCGGCATTATTGTCTTCGTTCGATTTGAGTGGTTCCAAGACCAGCAACCCTGGTATCCAGTTATATACCGTGCGAAAAGAAATGATGGAAGATGCAGCCGGCACTTTGAAGAAACTGGCGGCACTGGGCATTAAACAAATCGAATCAGCCGGAAGCGAGAAGGGCTATTACTACGGATTAAAGCCAGCCGAAATGAAAAATATTTGTGCTGGTTTGGGAATGACACTCCGTAGTGGCCACATACACCTGGATGATAAGTGGCAGCAAACAATGGATGATGCAGTTACATCCGGACAAGAATTCCTTGTTTGCTCATCCATGCCAACCGAGGGTCAAACGGTCGACAATTACAAAAAAGTGGCAGAAGAATTCAACAAGGCCGGGGAAGCCTGCAAGAAATTAAATATCAAATTCGGGTATCATAATCACGAGTATGAATTTGAGCAGGAAAATGGTAAGGTATTGTATGATGTATTACTGGAAAATACAGATCCTGCTTTTGTATTTATGGAACTGGACCTTGGCTGGGTGATCGTTCCGGGTAAGGACCCTTTGGATTATTTTGCTAAATATCCCGGGCGGTTCTTGTTGTGGCACCTGAAGGATATGGACATTGCAAAAAAACACAGTACGGAATTTGGCAGGGGCGGACTGGAT
>JBDSLD010000207.1:0-5706 GCA_039916545.1 Ferruginibacter sp. | reverse complement strand
TTGACTCAATACTTATTATATTATTAGCCCCATTTTCCAACGATACTCCCATTATGCCATTTTGAGCCGCCTGTAAGGTTAACGTACCAGTGCCACTATTACTTAGTATAACATTTGATACGCCGCTTACGACAGTTCCATATAATCGAAGAGAACCGGCGGTACCACTGCTATTTCCTACGCTAATTGGCGATACCCTGGTATTATCCACGACCAATGCACCAAGGTTCAGACTTGCGGTTCCCATATTAATGCCGACTGTAGTAGCGGTAAAAGTATTGGTAAAAGTTGCGACATTGGAATTCGAAGTCGCAGCACCCGGAGTTCCGGCATATAAAGCCCCGGACCAATTCCCGCCTGTATACCAGGCAGAATTCCCGTTAGCACCCCAGGTCGCGCTTACATTCTGCGCATCAATTTTCCCGATCAATCCAATTGCAGGTAAGATTATTTTTAAAATTTGGTGTAGATAACTGTACCAGGGAACTATTTGCAATGTATTCACAGTATAGGGTTTAGATATATATTAAAATTAGAATAAGTGCCAACAATGTCTAATTTTCATTGGTAACATATTTCATGGTTTCTGCTGGAAAGATGTGTATAAACCAGCTTTTTATAATTTGACCGAGTGGAATATTAATTGATCAAGCGCTGAACAGTAACCTAATGAAGATGGAATACCAAAACATTGACCTATCAACATAAAAAATATTGCTTGTTGACAATGAGTTTGCACGATGTTGGGAAACTGCTCTACATTGTTTGGAAAAACATGACAAAAAAGGACCTCACGGATCTTACCTATATAATAATAGGTGCAGCTATAGAAGTACATAAAATATTAGGTCCGGGATTGCTGGAAAGCGTTTACCAAAAATGCTTCGCATACGAACTGCAGTTGCGCGAAATATCATGCTGTTCTGAACTATATATTCCCGTATACTATAAAGACACCGAAATGAATACTCAATTCAGGTGCGATCTGTTAATAGAAGATGCGATTGTTGCAGAGCTAAAAGCCGTAGAAAAAGTTCTGCCAATCCACGAAGCGTTTCTTATCAACTACATGAAATTGCTTGAAAAGCCCAAAGGAATTATGATCAACTTCAATTGTATCAATATCTTTAAGGAGGGACAAAAAACTTACGTGAACGAATTTTATAGGAATTTACGTGAGGAGTAAGCATTAATTTTGTTTGTTACCACATAGGTACATAGATAACATAGGAAAAATAAGATCGTCTGTAGAAGCAATGTTTCCTTATGTAACTATGCGGTATATTGATAAAAACTATGTCGCCTATGTACCTATGTGGTAAATTGATAAAAAACTATGTATCCTATGTACCTATGTGGTAAAATAAATATGTGATAATTTACATGGACTCCCTTACACATATCGCCCTTGGTGCATGCATGGGAGAAGCGTTTGCCGGGAAAACCGTCGGACGAAAAGCTATGTTGTGGGGTGCGCTCGCTCAAAGTATTCCTGATATAGATTTCCTGGCTTCTACCTGGCTGAATACCACCAACAATTTATTGGCCCATCGCGGTTTCACTCATTCACTTTTATTTTGTATTATCATTGCTCCACTGTTTTCCTTTTACGCGGAACGCTGGCACAGACCTCATAATATTTCATATAAAAAGTGGCTCGCTTTTTTTGGCTCAGTTATTTTTGTCCACTTGTTCATTGATGCTTTTAATAATTATGGCGTTGGCTGGTTTGAGCCTTTTAGTCATTATCGGATTTCTTTCAATTCAATTTATGTCGCAGATCCCTTTTTTTCAATCTGGTCCGGGTTTGCCTTTTTGGCCTTGCTGATATTAAAAAGGAAACATCCGAAAAGAAGCTTTTGGTGGAAGTTTGGACTGGGAATGAGTTTTCTTTACCTGTCCTATTGCATTGTAAATAAATTAAACATCGAAGCTGATGTAAAAAACATCTTTGCGAAACAGGGTATCGAACACAAAAGGTTTTTTACCACACCGGCGCCATTGCAAAACTGGCTGTGGTTTGTGGTAGCCGGTGATGACAAAGGTTACTACACCGGTTATCTGTCGCTGTTTGACACCAAAAAATTTATCCCATTTGAATACTTCCCGCGAAATGATTCTTTGCTCACGCAGGTAAAGCATGATGAAGATCTCCATCGGCTAATTCGTTTTTCTCAGCAATTTTACACGGCGGAAAAATATGGCGATACGTTGGTTTTTAATGACCTGAGGTTTGGGCAGGTCATTGGCTGGCAAAACCCACGCGAAAGATTTGCTTTTCACTACTATCTTCAATATCCGCAAGACAATGCATTGGTGGTGCAACGCGGCCGCTTCGCGAAATGGGATTGGCAGGTAGTGAAGTCTATGTGGCGAAGGATCAGGGGAAATTAAGGCCTTTGCCGGAAGTAAAAAGTGAATACATGAAACCCAAGCCTGAATAGTTCATACGATGCCCACCGGAAAAATTGTTTCAGGATATTTTTCGTTCGGGTATGGCTTTCCTTGGTAACAGCCGTACAATCATTTTCAATAATCTCTTCAAGCGTTTGCGTGATATGCCTGGCAAAAGATGCGTTTTTGACATCCAGGTTTAGTTCAACACTGGCATATGCGCTGATGTCGTTGATGTTATAGGAGCCGATCGTCATCCAGTGATCATCACATACAGCAATCTTTCCATGCAAAATATTGTTTTGGTATTCATATATAGCCACGTTATTTCGCAGGAGCCAGTCATACATAAAACGTTCCGCATTTTTGGCAACTACCAGGTCTGATTTACCCGCCATGATAACCTTAATTTTGACCCCTCTGCTAATCGCGCGTTTGATAGTTTTTCGCATGATGGTCCCAGGTAAAAAATAACTGCATAAAATGGATACATGCGATTTGGATCCCACCAGCATTTCAATATATGTCTTCGAAATCTGGCTCTTTCGCCTAACCCAATCATTGCGGCGCACCCTTACATCCGCTATCTCATCAGGCTTAATGTCGAGTTTAATTACAGTTGGGTTACAGGGCTCCACCGTCGTATCGGGCTTGTATCCTTTCCAGGTTTTCCAACATAACACACATAATTCTTTTACAATAACGCCTTCTGTAAACAGTGCAAAATCAAGCCACGCGGGTTTATCTGGCAAGTCATTGTATTTATTACTGATATTGATGCCGCCAACCATCGCGATATCTGTATCGACTACGACTATTTTATGGTGCAACCTCCTTCCAAAATAAAAGCCGGCGCTTTTAAAAAGTGGTTCAAAAAAACGAAAATTAACTCCCCCAGCGGTTAGTTGCTGAATAAATGCGGCTGACAAAGATTGAGAGGCATAGCCATCCGCCAGTAAATAAACTTTTACATTTCGTTTAGCTGCGGCGATCAGTGCATCGGCTATCTTCCGCCCGGTTTCATCTTCGTCATAAATATATACCTGCAGGTGAATGGTATCTTTGGCCTCTGCAATCACTTTTTCTAATAATTCAAAATAGGCAGCGCCGCCCCTGATGAGTTTAACTTTATTGAGCGCCGAGTAAAGCGAAGTGAGTTTTTTCCTGGAAGGAAGTGACATAAAAACAAGCTACTCAAAAAATTAATACAAATGATTTTTAAGTGATTAGTTTATTTTTTCAGATATGTGCCGAAGGGGTTTCTTCCGCCTGTTGTATTTTATCTGTTCGGAAATTGTTAGTGCGTGCCCCGCCGGTTGCGGGTCGGGCTATCCGCTGCAAGTCCTCGCAAGTCCACCCGCTGAAGCGGGACGGCCTTGCTCCGGGCTTTCCGCTACTATCCCTCACGCTCGACACGTTATTCAGTGATCGCGCACATGAACAGACCTGCTTATCCGTACACCAGGATAAAAATACCGAAATGCAGCATATAACTGCGAAACAAACCAATCCTGTTTTTTTATTAATTTTGCATATGAGTTTCCGGAGCCTGCGAATTGAAAAGAAAACGAACACAAATCCCAAATTAAAAACACTGACGTTTAAGGATCGGTTAGCCGCATTGCAAAATGTTCCGAGGTTTTTTAAACTGGTATGGCAAACCAGTCCAAAAATGACACTCATCAGCGCGGCCCTGAGAATAATACGTTCCGCCATCCCTCTCGCAATATTATATGTAGGCAAACTGATCATCGACGAGGTGGTCCTGTTGCACGGTGGCAAAGGAAACAGCGATCTGTTGTGGAAATGGGTGACCATTGAATTTTGCCTGGTTATTTTTTCGGATATACTTAGCCGCGGTATCAGTCTTATGGATGCTTTGCTGGGTGACCTTTTCTCCAATCATAGTTCTGTCCGGATAATGGAACACGCAGCAAAGCTTGACCTCGACCAATTTGAAGATTCTGTATTTTACGATAAACTGGAACGCGCCAGGCAACAAACTGCCGGACGTACCGTTCTTCTTTCCCAGGTAATGAGCCAGGTGCAGGATGTAATTACCATGTGTTTTTTGGCTGCGGGTTTGGTTACTTTTAATCCATGGCTGATCATATTGTTACTGGTGGCGGTGGTGCCTGCCTTCCTGGGCGAATCTCATTTTAATGACCGCAGTTACGCGCTTACCCGCGGACAAACGCCCGAACGAAGAGAGTTGGATTACCTGCGCTACATAGGCGCGAGTGATGAAACGGCTAAGGAAGTAAAAATATTTAACCTCTCCGGATTTATCATCGATCGTTTTAAACACTTGTCGGGGAAATTTTATGCTGACAATAAAAAACTGGCTTTCAAACGTTCCGCCTGGGGCACCGCTTTTGCCTTAGTCGGAAGTGCCGGTTATTATGGGGCATATATATTTATTTTGATCAAAGCTGTAAACGGGGCACTGTCTATCGGCGACCTTACTTTTTTGGCGGGCTCTTTCCGGCAAATGAGAAGCTTGCTTGAGGGCATATTAAACCGCTTCACAAGTATATCACAAAGTGCCGTTTACCTGGGGGATTTTTTTGAGTTTTTTACCATCCAACCAAAAATTACGGAATCAACAAGGTCCCGTCCGTTTCCTAAACCAATTCTGCAGGGGTTTATTTTTGAAGATGTTGGCTTTCGTTATGTTAATTCGGAAAATTGGGCAAACAGGCATTTGAGTTTCACCCTGCACCCTTCAGAAAAGCTGGCCCTGGTAGGAGAAAACGGTGCAGGCAAAACTACCCTTGTAAAATTATTGGCCAGGCTGTATGACCCGACCGAAGGACGCATCCTGCTCGATGGTCACGACCTTAAAGAATACAACCTGCAGGAACTGCGTATAGAAATAGGAATTATTTTCCAGGATTATATCCGTTACCAGATGTCTTTCGCGCAAAATATCGCCATCGGCAACATCAATGAAAAAGATAACCGGGAACTGATAAAAACCGCAGCTCAAAAAAGCCTGGCTGATGCATTGGCTGAAAAACTACCTGGTAAATATGACCAGCCACTGGGCCGGCGCTTTAATGAGGGCACTGAACTCTCAGGCGGCGAATGGCAAAAAATCGCACTGGCCCGGGCCTATATGAAAGACGCGCAGTTGTTAATATTGGATGAGCCAACTGCCTCCCTGGATGCCAGGGCTGAATATACTGTATTTCAGCGCTTCGCAGAATTGACAAAAGGCAAATCCGCCGTACTTATCTCCCACCGCTTTTCAACGGTACGAATGGCCGACCGCATATTGGTATTAGAAAAAGGTGAACTCGTGGAAATTGG
>JBDSLD010000206.1:0-6395 GCA_039916545.1 Ferruginibacter sp. | reverse complement strand
CAGTTATTAATAACAGCGTTTTCTTGCAGACACTATTTAATATAATAATAATACGATTAGGAATTGCTTATTTGCATCATTAAAATATAATTCCCGGATTATATAGTTTTTCTATATATTCATATATCATTAAGAACTTATTAAAATGATGGACGAGATCAAACGAATTGTAAAATCGATTCCGATAATAGGAAATTTGGCAGGAAGGCTATATCGAAAGCCAAAGATCCTGGCGGCTGATTCGCCGGTTTACTGGATAAACAAGTGTGCGAAAAATATTGATTTAAATATAGTACAAATAGGATCAAATGACGGTAAGACCGGCGACCCGCTGATCGACCTCATTTATAAAAATAAAAATTGGAAAATTCTTTTTGTTGAACCAGTTCCTTACCTCTTTAAGAATTTAAAAAGCAATTACCCGGTTGATCCCCGGTTTACATTTGAAAATGCAGCGATTAACGACGGTTCGAAGCAGACTTTTTATTGGGTAAAAAAAGAGGCAAAAGAAAATATCGATGGACTTCCAAACTGGTACGATCAATTAGGATCATTTCAAAGAGACCATTTGGTCAAACACCTGGATGGCATACTGGAGCCTTTTATCGTTGAAACCGATATACAAGGTATCACGCTTAGCGAACTTTTACGTAAAAATAATATTGGATCGCTGGATATTCTACACATTGACACAGAAGGATATGATTGGAAAATTTTATCTCAACTGGATCTCAATAAATTTTCCCCTATATTGATTTTATTCGAACACAAGCATTTGCCGGCAAATGAAAAGGAGGAGGCAGTTAACTTCTTAAAAGGCCTTTACCACATATTTCAGTTTGGACAGGATTTCCTTTGTATTCGTATAAAGGATAATAATTTGCAAAAAAGCGAACTGAGCATGTTGACAAAAAAGAACTCCATCAGTCAATAGCCAGGCGGCTCGTTTCTCCAACGGCATCGTGGATATGGTAAGCCGTACGCTAACCAGATAACAACCAAAAGAAACCTGACGCTGCAATGCGGCTGTTCAGCATTGTCCCTTTGCCTTAAGTTTTGAGCAAAGTTTTGTATTAGTCTCCATTAATTTAAATCAACCACCAGGTCATTGTGATGAATATAAATCCTCAGCGGCTGCAACAGCATTTCGAGACCATGAGTGAAATCGGCAAAATTGGTGAAACAGGCACTTGCAGGCCAACAATGACAGCCCTGGAAAAACAGGGTTTTGAATTAGCCGCCAGCTGGATGAAGGAAGCAGGCATGCAAACCCATATTGATAATTTTGGTAACCTTATTGGTAAACTAACCGGTACTAATCCCACGCTACCTGTGCTGATGATGGGATCTCATTTGGATTCACAGCCTTACGGGGGCAGGTTTGATGGTGTGGCTGGCGTCCTATGCGCCATTGAAGCTGTAACAACACTTACAGAAAATGGCAACAGGCCGGAGAGAAGCATCGAAGTGGTTTCTTTTGCAGACGAAGAAGGCTGGCGTTTCAATAAAGGGCTTTTTGGTTCAAGGGGTATTTTGGGGAAACTGGAAGAGGGCGAACTGCAAAGAACAGATAAAGATGGCATCACCAGGGAGCAGGCTTTGAAGGATTTTGGCTGCGATCCAACCAAATTCAAAGAATCTGAATATGCACCAGGCTGTATTTTTTGTTTTCTTGAATTACATATCGAGCAGGGGCCGATCCTGGACATTGGTGGACACCCGATCGGGGTGGTATCAGGAATTTCCGGTCCGCTTTGGCTAACGGTAAAACTTAAAGGTATGGCTGGCCATACCGGCTCCGTGCCAATGGCGATCCGTAAAGATGCCCTGGTGGGCGCTGCGAAAATTATCATTGCCGTAAATGAGATCGCAACCCAGGTTCCCGGCGCTCCTACGGTCGGTACGGTTGGCACCATCAATGTTTTTCCGGCCTCCCGGAATATCATTCCCGAAGAAGTCACTTTTACTGTTGACCTTCGCGACATCGACCTTAACAGGCGCAACCGCTATGAAAAGCAATTAAGGGATAGTATAGAATCAATCACACAAAAGCACTCACTAACATATACTATTTCTGAAGATACCAATAACGAACCGAGGTATTGTGCGGGCTGGATAAAAGACATCATACGTTCTGAATGTTTGGCTGCCGGCTTGGACGCACCCGAATTAATGAGTGGCCCTTTTCATGATGCCCTGGCCCTCTCTTATGCCTGCGACTATGGAATGATATTTATCCGTTGCAAAGATGGCATCAGTCATAATCCGCTGGAATATGCTTCTTACGAGGACCTTGCTTTGGGCGCAGAAGTTATGTATGGAACGATTTTACAATTGCTAAAACTATAGTTTGTTGACGGACTGAAATACAGGTTCGCCTTACGGATTAAACATATAAATATAGCCAGGCGATAGCCGGGCTAAAGATTCCAATGGTTTAGTGTAAACAAAATTTATTATGCGATCATTTTCCAATGAGCGTTCCTGTAATTTTTTACCATCTTATGCGCAGTTTTCAACCAGGCTTTTTGATTTGTAATGATCACCCTGGTTTGCGCATCTATTTCCGAAGCAAGTGCCGCATTGTAGGATTTCTGAACAGTATCTTCACCAAACTCGCATGATTCCAGAATTGACTGGCGATCATAGCCGGAGAATGTAGCTTTCAAATCTTTCCAGATTTGATATATCTTTCCCTTGATTGCTTCGCCCCTGAAAACCCTTTTTCCCAGCTTGTTCACCTCCTCGGTTAACTCAGCTGCATATCTTCTGCTGTCATTTGCCATATTGTGAAAAATTGTGTGAAGGTCGGCATCAATGTCCTTGCTCTGTGCAGCTGCTTGCTCGTAACCTGCCACACGATCATTATTAATTTCTACGAGGTCGGTTAGAACCTCCACTAGTTTTGCTCTTTCGTCCATGATATAGGTAGGTTTTTTCAAAGAAAAGGTATCTAAAATTATGCCAGTATAAATACGGTCGGAAAATCACCACGTGATTTTGTCAACCCGTGGATTGTGATGTACAAAAAGGGGGGGATTCCTGCTTTTACGCCCAGGCAGTGCTTTTGAAGATAATTAGTATTAAAAAATCGTTTTATTTTATTCAGTCACTTTAGTATCTTCATGCTCAGACAATCGGCTGCCAGCCATATTTATGGCTAAACGATTGTTTTGATTAACTTTTAAAAACGATTGATTATGAAAGTATCTGACATTTTGCAAGCTAAAGGAAGTCATGTTTATTCAATAACAAGTGATCTGACGGTGTACGATGCGTTAAAGATCATGGGAGAAAAGAATGTTGGCGCCCTCCTGGTGATTGAAGACGAACAATTATTAGGAATCATTTCTGAAAGGGATTACGCCAGGAAGATCATCCTGAAAGGAAAAACCTCGCATGAAACCCTGGTAAGAGAGATCATGACGGAAAAAGTAATCTCCGTAGCGCCGGACGATAACATAGAAAAATGTATGGAGTTTATGAGTGAAAAACACATACGGCATCTACCGGTTGTTAAAGATAAAAGAGTCACAGGTATAATTTCCATCACCGATGTGGTAACTGCAATTATAGCCTCTCAAAAGGAAACGATCTCACTTTTGCACGATTATATCTCTCAATAAAATTTATTACCACGCTAAATTCTTTCCGTTTCCGGAATAGAGTTTAGCGTGTAGTTTTTATACCACCCCGGCTAATTGTAAACTAAGTTTACTGATGTTTTTGTATTCGATATTTTCTACGATGGCGTCCGGGAATACGATCAGTGATACGCCGTCTTGCCTCCACCAATTACCTGCTACTAATTTTTCTGCATGGATGATGGCCACCAGCCAGCTATACCTCATGCCGTTGTGCCATTCTTCGATCCATTCAAAATCGTCCCTGTTTATTTTGTCGATGTCGTCTACACTGATAAATACTTTCAGGTAAAAATCATTCGTAAGCTCCGTATCGGTTTTGTGGTATATTTTCTTGTACTCGTATTTATAATTATAACGCAGGGCAGAAATATCACTCAACACCGCAGAAGCAGTAGGGAAAGCACCTGCGCCCCTGCCTTTGAAAAAATGTTTGTCTGCAAAAGTGCTTTCTGTAATTACTCCATTAAATTCATCCTGGACGTGGTGAAGGTCGTCGGTTTCATTTACAAATTGCGGCAATACAAACGCCGCGAGCTTGCCGTTTTTTAATTTTTGCGCATTTGCTACGAGTTTAATACTAAAACGTTTTTCCTTTGCAACGCCCGCATCGGGCAGCGAAATATTTTCTATTCCATTGAAAATAAAGTTGTCTGTTTTAGTAATCACACCAAAAGAATGCGCCAGCAAAATGCTCAGTTTATTTGCAGAATCAAATCCGCCAATATCCAATTTTGGATTGCTTTCCGCGAACCCAAGTTGTTGTGCCATCAGCAACGCTTCATTAAATTCAAGGTATTCCTGGAAAATTTTTGTTAAAATAAAATTAGTTGACCCGTTGATAATACCCCTAAAAGACTGTAACAGGTCATTGTCATAATATTCCTCCAGGTTGCGTATGAGCGGCATGCTCGCACAACAGGATGCCTCGTATAGAAACGGCGTTTGATATTTTTTTTGCAGCTCAAGCAATTCTTCAAAATGCTCGGCGATCATTTTTTTATTGGCGCTTACTACCGCCTTCCCTTTTTGTAACGCGGTTTTAACAATTGCAAAGGCAGCGTCCGCATCATCGATCAATTCAACGATCACATTGATGTCATCATCATTTAATAATTCTGTTGCATCGGTAGTGAAATTTTCTGCTGCAATGCTTCTTTTTTTACCGGCATTTTTTATACAGATCTTTTTGATGGTCGATTGTAGCGTGGCTGTATTATGCAGCACATCGTAAAGCCCTTTACCCACCACACCGAAGCCGAAAAGGCCGATGGTCAATTGTTTACCAGGTTCCATTTATTTTATTATTAATTGAGAATTTAGTAATGTATGTTAGTTAAATACCAAATCCGGTTTTAACGAAATAGCAAATTTTAATTTTTCAAAAGCCTGGTCCAGGTCTTGTACGAGATCATCAACTTCTTCCAGTCCAACACTTAAACGTATAAGGCTATCGTTTACTCCGTTCTGCCTCCGTATTGCCGCAGGAATACTTTTATGCGTCATGTTTGCAGGATGGCTCACCAAACTTTTGATACCGCCCAGGCTTTCGGCGAGTAAAAAATATTTAGTACTGGTAACGAAGGAAACGGCTGCTGCTTCAGTATCTTCTTTTAATGAGAAGGATACAATGCCTCCAAATCCTTTACTTTGTTTTTTAGCAACCGCATGATTGGGATGAGAAGTCAGGCCGGGATAATAAACTTTGTCGACCAGGGGATGTGTTTCCAGGTATTCAGCGATCACCTGTGCATTGATGCAATGTTGCTTTACACGCAGGTGGAGCGTTTCTATTCCACGTATTAGGAGCCAGCTGTCAAAAGGCGACAGGATAGCGCCACAGGCATTCTGTAAAAATTTTATTTTTGCGCCCAGTTCAGCTTCTTTCGTAACTACAATTCCGGCGATCAGGTCACTGTGCCCGCCGAGGTATTTGGTGGCGGAATGAACTACCAGGTCTGCACCCAGCAAGAGTGGTTGTTGTAATGCAGGTGAAGCAAAAGTGTTATCCACGCAGAGTAAACAGTTGCTTGCTTTCGCAATTTTTGCAATGGCTGCGATGTCCGAAATTTTTAACGTTGGGTTAGTTGGCGTTTCCAGCCAGATCAGTTTTGTTTTGGTGCTGATCGCGTTGAAGACATTATCAGCGTTGGTTGTATCGACATATTTTACCGTGATGCCGAACTTTTCATACACTTGTGCGAACAGCCTGAACGCGCCGCCATAAATGTCATCTACCGCGATGATCTCATCACCAGTTTTTAACAATTTAATGACCGCATCGATTGCTGCCAGGCCGCTGCTGAATGCGATACCGGTACTGCCTTTTTCAAGTTTAGCTATGATATTTTCAGCAGTCTCCCTTGTAGGGTTATTACTTCTTGCATAATCGTAGCCTTTGTTTACACCAGGTGCGTCCTGGATAAAAGTACTGGTTTGATAAATGGGCACGCTGATGGCGCCTGTTAACGGATCAACCGGGATACTGTGTAATAATTCTGTTGCGTTGCTCATGTTTTTGTCCTCCATCTTCCCGAAAGAAGTGATTTAATGTGATTGAAATTGATTGTAGCAATCATCACCAAGAATTGAAATAGATTATTACCGGCTGAGTTTAATTGTTGCCCTGGATGGGGCATAACAAAAAAGCTCACCCGATAAATCAGATGAGCTTTTAATATGTTGAATAGATATTTTGAGCTGTGGATCTGACTTATCTCTCCGCCAGCTGGCGGATGGAATTGGCACCTT
>JBDSLD010000205.1:0-29061 GCA_039916545.1 Ferruginibacter sp. | reverse complement strand
TTCGGTTCCGATGAAATCGGAATTGAAAAAATGCGCAGCCTATTTTTTCAAAGAAGCAAAAACAGCAGCGTTCCGGTTACGCAGCCTGCCGGCTGTGGAGGCAAAAGTAGAGAGTTAACAGGCAGTTAGTGAAGTGAAGATTCGGATTAGAAAATATTCTAAAACCCTTAACAGCTATTAAAAACAGCGTTTTCTTGCAAACACCAAATAAATTGACCGTACGTCCCCAGCCGCCATGGTTCGTGTCTTCACCAAACATCCTTTTTACATTCATAAACATTCAATTTATCTCCCCGCATAAATAATTGACCTCATTTCTCCCTTATCTTTTAAATTGCTTTATGAACCAACGCTTTTATTCACTTGATGTATTTCGTGGCGCCACCGTGGCACTCATGATTTTAGTAAATAATCCAGGTAATTGGGGCCATATTTATGCACCACTGGATCATGCCGCCTGGCATGGCGTTACTCCGACCGACCTGGTATTCCCGTTTTTTTTATTTGCTGTTGGCAATGCCCTTGCTTTTGTATTACCTAAACTGGAAGCCGCCGGGCCGGGCATTTTTTGGAAAAAGATTGCCCGGCGCACCTTTCTTATCTTTCTAATCGGGGTATTTTTAAATTGGTTTCCTTTTATTAAATGGGACAACGGTCACATAACCGGCTCACCCTGGTCCTATATTACGGCAGATGGTAAAGTTGCAGGTGTCCGCATCTTTGGCGTATTGCAGCGAATCGCTCTTTGTTATTTTTTTGCTTCCGTAATTGCTCACTATTTTAAAGAAAAAGGCGCTTTTGTGATGAGTGCATTTCTGTTATTGGCCTACTGGTTTGTATGCGTAGCGGCCAATCCGGCCGATCCGTACAGCCTGGCAGGCTGGTTTGGAACGAAAGCAGACCTGGCGATCCTTGGCGAAGCACATATCTATAAGGGCGAGCACGTACCCTTTGACCCGGAAGGGTTGATGAGCCTGCCTGGTGCCATCGTACAGGTTTTACTGGGTTGGCTGGCCGGAAGCTACATCTTACAAAAAGGAAAAACGCCCGAAATGGTTAACGGCCTGTTTGTGGCCGGCTGCGTATTAATATTTACCGGGTACTGCTGGGACATGGTCTTTCCGATCAATAAAAAAATCTGGACCAGCAGCTATACCGTCTATACCACGGGACTGGCACTGCTTATCCTGGCCGTGATGATCCATGGGATTGAATTTAAAAAATGGAGAGGATGGACGCGCTTCTTTGATGTATTTGGCAAGAACGCTCTTTTCATTTTTGTAATGAGTGGTGTACTTCCCAGACTGCTGTCATTGATTAGAATACCGGGCGGTGTTGCACCGGATGGAAAGGAAATTTATCTTTCTCCTTTCGGATGGTTCTATGAACATATCTGCAAACCAATACTTCCGGCAGAACCAAAGGTTGGTTCCCTTGTTTATGCGCTTTGTTTTATTACCATGATGTGGTTCTTTGCCTGGGTGCTGGATAAAAAGAAAATCTACATCAGAGTGTAACCATAATTTCTTTGGTTCCATCCGCGGTTTCCACGATATAGGCTTCCGGAATTATATCGAACTGCTGCTGGTATGCCTTGCTTGTTTCTTCAATAAAATGATCGATCCCTTTTTCCGCAACAATATTGATGGTGCAGCCGCCAAAGCCACCTCCCATTAATCTTGCGCCGATGACCGCAGGATATTTCTTTGCCTGCTCCACTAAAAAATCCAATTCATCGCAACTCACTTTGTATAGTTTACTCAACCCCTCATGCGTAGCATACATTAACCTGCCAAAGCCAACCAGGTCGTTCAGCTGCAATAATTCAGCTGCTTTTTGCGTACGTACTATTTCTTCCACCACGTACCTGCAGCAATTATATACTTCTTTGTCCATGAGTTCTTTACCTGCTTCAAGGTCTTCTATCCCATTAATATCCCGGAATGATCGTATGTGCAGCAGCCCCTTTAATATGGATAATCCTTCCTCGCAGCGCTGCCTGCGTACGTTATATTCACCCGACGCCAATGAATGATGCACCTTTGAATTGATGAGGACAATTTTGTAACCGGTTAAGTGCAGCGGGAAATATTTATACTCGATGTGCTGGCAATCCAGCAAGATCACATTGTCTTTTTTTCCCATCATATTGGCAAACTGATCCATGATGCCGCATTGTACATTGGGGAAATTATGTTCGGCACGCTGGCACAATAACGCAATTTCAACACGGTCCAGCCCGAGATCGAACATCTCATTGAGCGCATAAGCCAACCCGCCTTCTACTGCTGCAGACGAACTCATCCCCGAGCCAATCGGAATATCGCCGCCAAAAGTGCAATTGAATCCGCCGATCTTTTTTCCAAGTAACAAAATCTCGTTTACCACGCTCAGCACATAGTTTCTCCAACCTTCATTGCTTTTTATCTCCTGGATATTTATCGAATAATGCTCGTCAAAGTCAACCGCGTAAAAGTGGATCTCTTCAGTCTGATTTTCAGATATGGCATAATAGACTCCTTTATTAATGGCAGCGGGCATTACAAATCCGTCATTATAATCCAGATGCTCGCCGATGAGATTGATGCGCCCGGGAGAAAAGAATAATTTAGGCTGAGTAAAAAAATTCTCTGTAAAACTTTTTAAAACTGATCGGGCAATTGTATTCATCAGGTTAAATTAGCAAGGTGATTTTATAAGTGGTGGTAAAAATAATATTTTCTCCCGGCTGTAGTATTTTTAATCCCATTTTATTATTGAACGCATCGGGCGCCGCACTCAGGTTTTCGATGGCAATACTATTGCGATGTGGTGGCGTGTAAATTTGCAGGTAGGGATAAGATTTACCGGGACGGATCTCTAATTGTACTTGCCGCTCCGGATCGCGCAATACACAAAGCGGCTGGCACTCCGCAAAATTGACTGTAAAACAAGTGTCCAGCCAGGTATCATTGATCTTGCGAAGCGAGCCAAATTCCTGGTATGGAGATAATTCACCCGTTGGAATTATGTCATCGCTGGCAGCCAGCACTTCTACGGATTGAAATTCCAGTTGAAGCTCATCAATTTTTTTTCCGAAAGTAAAATAAGGGTGCCAACCATCCTGTACCGGAATAAGCCCCTTATCCCGGTTGATAATTTCCGTTGTCAGCGTAAGCTCATTATTTTGTTTGAGTTGATACTTTATCACGCAGTCAAAGTAAAAAGGATAACCTTTGTCACTGCCGGTATAGGAGCATTTTAATGTAACGCCTGCACCCGTGTCATCGGCATATTGCTCCCGGATAGTGAAGTCTGCATCGTAAATTAAGCCATGCAGGGCATGTTTATTCAGCAAAAATTTTTCGATGGTATATTCTTCTCCTGCAAAAGAGTAGGTTGCATTATTTATACGGCAGGCGAAAGGAGATAGCTTACAACTTTTAAAGCTATTGGTTACGTTGGAGGCAAAATCATTGGCATCCTCGTAATGGTCAATAATATCTAAAAAAGAATTGTTGTGAAAAATCGTAAATGAGTGAAGAATGGCGCCGCAGGAAGGAATTATATCAACAGATGTTTTTGACTTAATATCTCTCAGCACAATTTTATCAAACCCATTTGTATTGCTGATTTCTGTTGCAAACATTAGGATAATATTGAATAAAAAAATTTAATATACCCCGCCGGCCTAATGTCACTAATCAAATAATTCCTCAAGGTAATTATTTAAAAATAACGTACGGAATACATTATGCAAAATTTAATTTATATATCCGTGCCACTTCGATTAATTCCGGCAGGTTATTTACACCTAATTTTTCAAACAACCTCGCTTTGTGGGTACCGACGGTGGACGAGTTAATGGAGAGCAATTCAGAAATCTCGCTACCTGATTTACCTGTCATTAATAAATTTGCTATTTCAAATTCCCTTGCGCTCAGTTTATCAAAGGGATTATTGGGCTGTTGAGAGCCGATTTCCGCTGCAAGTTGTTCAGCCAGGTTCTCACTGATATATTTCCGGTCATTTAAAACCAGTTCGACTGCTTTTTTCAACTCCATCAAACCTGCATTTTTTGACACAAATCCCATTGCCCCGGCTTTCAGAAATCTTTTGGCATAAACATTTTCTGAGCTCATAGAAAACATAAGTACCCTTGTATCGGCGTACCTGGTCTTGATGTATTCCATTAAACCGGCGGTATCTGTTTCCGGCATTTGAACATCCATAATAACAAGATCATATGTGCGGGCTTTTAATTGACTGAGGGCCGACTTTTCGTCTTTCGCTTCAAATATGTCACAAGGTTTGAATAATTCCTGTAGCACGTTTTTCACTCCTGAACGGACTATCTCGTGATCATCTATTAATAAAAAATTTTTCATAAAAAGGGGTATTATTTCCGGTTAAATTAAACTGTTATGACTAAATAAAATGTAGTTAACTTCCTACAAGCTGATATTCACTTTTACTATAAGGTCAAGAAAGAGACTTTCTTACCATTGCGTGAGGGTAATGCACCTATCGAATATTGATAAAAAAAGCGAAAATCTTTGGATAAACGCTATACATTCCGGGGTATATGGCTTACAAAATATTTACGTCAAAAAACAGACACCAGGCAGTTTTTAATTAAATATTTAAAATAAACAAAATAATGTTTCCAGGCCTGACTGTTCTGTTAATAAAATTAGTAAATTTAAAGTATTAATGGTGATCTTTGTTTCAAAAGAATACATTCCCAATTTCGGTGTACTGGCGGGGGAAACCGGCAAAAAATGCAAAAGATTAAAGCCCTTTTGGAAGTTAGCCCTTTAAACCAAAATTAAGAAATTAATTTATATCAAAAGATAGAGCATTCGCTTCAACTCTTTCTAAATTTTAATAGTTATCCAAACCTTTAGTTGCAGTGCCGGAATTGCAGAATTTCCTTTTATCCAGCCGGATGAAATGCTAAAATAAATAAGCATATTATAGTAGGATGCCCGTAACTTCTGATCAAATAAGTGAATTTGCAAGATCAGATAAAAGAAGTAAGTTTATCTTTGTAACAGCCAAAAAGAATAGCTGAAAAGCCTGTTCGCAATTTATTGGCAAAATAAAAACGAACTTATTTTTTTACATGGAAATAAAAGAATAAGTTCAGATATAAATTTCCGGTTTCTATTAAAACCCGTCCTAAAAAACTTTAATAATGCTACTCAATACCGCAATTAATATTTTGATGGTAGAGGACAATACAGGTGACCAGTTTTTACTATCTGAATTATTGAGTGCTTCTGATATCTACGTGAAAAATATCTTTTTTGCGACCAGGCTCGATACTGCCCTGGATCAGTTAAAAGAGCCTATTGACATTATCTTATTAGATCTTTCACTGCCCGATAGTAACGGTATTGACACTTTTAATTCCATCGTCCGCCACGCCGGAAAAACACCCGTGGTTATTTTATCCGGACTAACAGATACCAAGCTGTCTCTTGATGCCATCACACTAGGTGCGCAGGACTACCTGATCAAAGGCGATTTTGACGAAAAATTGCTGGCTAAGACAATCCGCTATAGTATCGAACGAAAAAAAAATACAGAAGCATTACAAGAAAGTATCGACCGGTATAACATGGTGAGCAAGGTGACCAATGATATGGTGTGGGACTGGGATCTCACAACCGGTCATATATACCGTAATGTTGATAGCTGGAATAAAATATTCAGAAGTTGCCTGAAAGAACTGGTACCAACACCTGATTTATTTATCGAAAGTATTCACCCGGATGATACGCGGGATGCGCGAACCAAAGCGAGGGATACATTAAAAAGTCCTGGCCAATTCATTTTTGATGTTGAATGCAGGGTTAAAAGAGATGATGGCACCTATGCGTATGTTTCCAACCTGGGCTCGATCATCCGCGACGAATCAGGAAAAGCTACCCGGGTGATCGGTGCTTCGCAGGATATCACGGAAAGAAAGGAGGCGGAAGCTGTTTTAAAATCATCTGAAGAACGTTACCGCTATTTATTTAACAATAACCCGGCATGCATCTTAATCTGGGACCTGGACGATTTTTCTATCCTGGAAGTAAATGATTCTTCTATTGAACAATATAATTATACTAAAGAAGAGTTTTTGCAAATGACGGTACTTGACCTGCAGGTACCGGAAGATATACATGAAATAAGAGAACTTGCGCAAAAGGCCAAGGCGAATGTTTTTTTTAAAGTTACTGCTACCTGGAAGCAAGTCAATAAAGAAGGCGAGTATATGTTCATGGACATTACTTCGCACCGGATCGAATACAAAGGCAAAGCTGTGATACTTGCACTTGCCAATAGCGTAACGGAAAAGATTTTACTGGAAGAAAAACTGGAGGAAGAGCAGCTAAAAAAACAACAGGAAATAACAGAGGCCGTCATAACGGCCCAGGAAAAAGAACGGCAGGAAATCGGGGGCGAACTACATGACAATGTGAACCAGATATTGGCAAGTTCAAGGCTGTATATTGGTTTGGCAAAAAGAGAAATTGGTGTGATTAACCCCTTCCTGGACGAAACAGAAATTCTCATTAGTTCGGCAATAGCAGAAATAAGGGCATTGTCTCATTCGCTCATCCCTCCGTCCCTGGAGGACTCTGAACTTTCCGAGGCGCTGGATAATATCATTAATAGTGTTTCCAAAGCAAGTGCAATAAAAGTTTATGCCGACCTGAAAAGATTTGATGAAAATTCCACACCTGATAAATTAAAGCTCAGTATTTATCGCATTGTGCAGGAACAATTTAATAATATACTTAAATATTCAAAGGCCTCTGTTGTTAATGTTTCCATTGCAAATGACAACGGGAAAATTTTATTAAACATAAAAGACAATGGAGTGGGTTTCGACAAATCTAAAAAAACAACGGGAGTAGGCCTGCTGAATATAAAAACCCGGGCGTCGCTTTTCAACGGTGAGGTAAATGTAATTTCTTCTCCCGGTAAGGGTTGTGAGCTGGTGGTTAGTTTTAATTAAATTCCTTGTGTATAAATTAAAATTACTCTTCAGCAACGGAGTTGCACGCGTGAAGATTTCATAAATCGTAAAGGTAAATGTAAAACGCGCTGTGATGAGCTTTTTTGAGAATAGCCGCTAAAGGATGTCCGTTAGAATAGGTTAAGCTCCGTAGATGCCGCGTAAACCAAGTGGTGCTTAAGGAGCCAATTATTTATTGACTAAAGTTATAAACTAATTGCTCCTCCGGAACTTAGCTACATTGCCCACCAGGTACCTAAGAATAATGATATCGGCAAGGATCTCACACCTCCATCATTTCACCTCTAATAGATTAAAAGTATAAGGCGGCATGATCAGGTACTCATGGTCAAAACCAACTGTAAAGCTTCTTTCACTCCAATGGTCGTATAACTTATCGGGCGCGGGGCCATGTTGCTTAAATGCCGCCCATGTTAAAAATGCTGCCTGGTTGCTGAAATTAAATACGCAATACAACTTTTCTTCATCCAGCGTACGAAGATAACCTGCCACATGGATATTATGCTGACCAAGCCAGGCCAGGTTTTTATAGTCGCCCACCACACTCAGTTTTTTTCTTATGCTGATCAGGCGTTGCGTGCCGAAAAATAGCCTTTGCTCAGTCGTCCCTGCTATTTCGCTTCGCTCATTTTTTACCCAGTCAATAACCGGCCGGTGCAGCCATCGGTTATCATAGCTTTTGCCGGGATCGTCGAGGTACGAATAATCATTCGTATAGCCAACTTCGTCGCCATAGAACAACATGGGAATACCACCGACAAAAAAACTTTGCGCCTGCATGAGCAAAATCTTATTTATTGAAATATCGATCGCTTCTTTATTATTTTCCCTGGTAGCCTTTTCGAGGCCGCAAAGCGACGCCAGCGACCCGCTGATCCTGGCATCCTGTGTTTTGGGATTTACAGAAAATAATGCACCAATGGCAGGGGAACCCGGAAAGACGCCTGAATAATATTCCTGTAAAAATTTCCTGTGTGCATAAGGGTCAAATCCGGCGTGGGTGATCATATAGTCATCGTACCCTAAACCGATATCGTCATGACAACGCGTGTAAGTGATCCATGAAGTGCCATATGGCTTTTGCAATAGCTCATGTTGTGCCGCAAGCATTACCCGGGTATACCCGGTAGCTATTGCATCCCATTGCAATGCCATTTGCGGTGCATTGTAGGCAAAATCACATTCTTTAGCGATGTAAAATCCCGTACCAAAATACTTCATGATCTCTTTGGGCGCCACTATTGCTTCGCCCAGCAAAGCCATTCCGGGAGTTGCTACCTCTACGCATTGTTTGATCAATCTTAATATAGTATGCGCCTGTGGTAAATTTTGACAATCGGTTCCTGGCTGCTTCCAAATGAACGCCGGCGCATCGATCCGCAAAACATCTATGCCCAGGTTGGCATAAAAGAGAACAGTATCGAGCATTTCAACAAAAACTACCGGGTTTGTATAGTTAAGGTCCCACTGGTATTTATGGAAAACGGTCATCACCCATTTTCCGCATTCCGGCGACCAGGTAAAATTGCCGGGTGAGCTTTCAGGAAATATATCCGGCATCGATCTGTCAAACCCGTCAGGTATGTTGCGGTCGTCATACATATAGAAATAATCCTGGTATTGCTTATTTCCTTCTTTCGCCTTTTTTGCCCACTTATGATAATGTGAAGTATGATTGAGTACAATATCCATCATGAGATACATGTCTTCTTTAATCATGCTTTTCTGTACCTCTGCAAGATTTTTAAGTGTGCCGAAGCGCGCATCTACTTTTCTGAAGTCAGATACGGCGTAACCTCCATCGCTTTCTCCTTCCGGACTTTCCATCAAAGGCATCAGGTGCAGAAAATTAACACCCAGCTTTTTAAAATATCCTAACTTTTTTTCCAGGTTTTTAAGGTTGCCGCAAAACCGGTCCACATACAGGCTCATACCAGTTATATCGTTGCTTAGCGTCCAGTTGCCTTTCTTCCCCTTTTCTTCATCTCTTTCTTTTAAATGAGCCGGCCGGTTTACATAAGCGGTCGCGATAATATCAATGATCTGGTTAAAAATATCTGCCTGTTGCGGATGTTGGCCATATAATTCGTTGTATAGAAAACCGATAGAAGTTGCGTTTGCTACAAACCTGGTGTAGAACAAATTGTCGTTGCCACCAATGTCAATTTTTTTTTTCCGGAGAACTTTGTTGATGAGTTGATGTAGGCCGGGATTGTACACGAGAATTATTTTAATGGATTAATATTAGGGTGTAAGACCTGTTATCATTGGTTTAATCTTACTTTTTCCTGGCTCAAACAGCTTTCGTCTTTTAACGGGCCATCCTGGAAATTTTCTGGCACTTTTTAGTAGGTTCCGCTGCCAGTATGTACATGTACAGAAAATTTCCGGCCAAATTATTTTAATTAAATATTTGATTATTTAAATGCCTGAATGCCTCCATGGCCCCCATATATTCACAGGTTCGTGCACCGGCTTTATTGCCATTTGCCATAATACGCGCCCACTCCGAAACGGACATCGCTTTTATTTCCGCCAATGTCTTATCGCCCAGCTGGTACAATACGGCGCCTACAAAAGCGTCTCCGGCACCTGTTGTATCTACCGGCTTTACAGGTATGCTTGGAATGATGGTCGTTGTCTTGTCAAAACCTAACATCGTACCTTCTTTACCTAAAGTGATCGCAAAAGTGGCCGATGTTTTTTCCAGCAAAATTTTTGCAGCATCCTGTAATGTGGCACCGCCGGTAATGAGCATGGCTTCTTCATCGCTTAATTTGAAAAAATGGCAGCATAGTAAAAAATTCCACGACTGGTCGATAAATGCCTGGATATCATTTTTTATCAATAACTGCCGGTAGTTGGGATCAAAGCTGATAAAAATATTTCTGAGCAAGGCCTTTTGCAGCAAATTCTGATATGCTGCCTGCAACGGTCCGGGCAAGAATGCGGTAGCCGAGCCAAAATGAATAATGGAAACTTCATCCAGGTCAATACTATCTACTTCATCGCGGGTCAATTGCCCATCCGCCCCGCGGTTAAAATAAAAATCCCGCTCGCCATCTTCCATCAGCGATACAAAAGCAAAGGTGGTAAAATAGTTACTGTCCTGCAGCATCCATTTAGTGGACACGCCAAACCCCTGCATTTCTTCGACCAGCTGTTTGCCAAAAGGATCGGCGCCCACTTTTGCCGCTAATTCCACCTCACCTCCTAATGCAGCAATTGCAGCTGCAACATTGGTAGGGGCGCCACCAGATTTTTTCAAAAAATTATTTCCTTCTGAAAGCGTTTTGCCTTTATCGATACAGATCATATCGATCAAAGCTTCACCTACACAAAGTATTTTCATTGTCAAATATTTTTACTGCTAAATAAATTAATGCCCTCCGCCAAAAGACATCACTATCTCATCATCTTCTTCCCGTTTGTTTACTTTGATAAGCATGGTAGCCGCCGCCGCAATCAATAAAAATACACCGAAGAAAGTGATGGCATTTCTTGGATCGTTGTTTAAAAAATGTTTTAATATATAACCAAAACTGATATTTTGTAATATCATGGGAATTACGATCATCATATTGATAATGCCCATGTAAACACCATATTTTTCTTTAGGAATGTCACCCACCACCATCAGGTAAGGAACGCCCATCATACTTGCCCAGGCTATTCCAAAGCCAGTCATCGGGGCAAAAAGCAAATATTTATTTTCGATATGTGGAAAGATCAATAACCCGGCGCCTGCAATAAAAAGACAGGAAAGATGAACCATTTTGGCACTGTATCGCTTTGCCAAACCCACCAATGCGAAAGCAGAAAGAAAGGTGACCACATTATACCAGCCATTTACCAGCCCGGTCCAGCCGACAGCTTCGCTATACAGCTCTTTGTTATCATGCGGCGTAGCGTTCCATACCGAAAGCGCGATACTTTTAGAAGCATTCTGCCAATAACAAAACAAGGCATACCATTGAAACAAATAAACAAGGCCAAGGTTCCACATCACCTTCGGCATGTGTTTTATCGCGTGCCCTATTTCTAAAATGGGTTTCAATATTCCGCCCGGCTCTGATCTTAAAGCAGCCAGTTCTTCTGGTGTAGGCGGTATCTCGGGCGTTTTTGTGATTGACCACAATACGGAAACTATGGAACAGAATGACCCAAGAAAAAAAGACCCGAACACCCAGTAAGGCAAACTACCTGGCTTTTCCGGCATATATTTTTGAAAGACGAACAACGAAAGATTTGCCAGTGTGATACCAAGGCCGGTAAAAAAACTTTGGGTGAGAAAGCCGGTAGGCATTTGTTCGGGGGGTAACTTATCAGCTATAAAAGCGCGGTAAGGCTCCATGGCCGTATTATTGGCGGCATCCAATATCCATAACAATCCTACCGCCATCCACAACGAACTGCTAAAAGGATAAATGAACAAACAAATGCTGCAAAATAAAGCGCCGATAAAAAAATAGGGCTTACGCCTGCCAAATCTTGGATGCCAGGTTTTGTCGCTCATCGCCCCGATCAAAGGTTGTATCAACAGGCCGGTTACCGGGCCAGCAAGATTTAGTAATGGGATCTGGTCGGGACTTGCGCCCAAAAAATCATAAATAGGATTAACAGCACTTTGTTGTAAACCGAAACTGTATTGAATACCAAAAAAACCAACTTTCATGTTGATGATTTGCCAAAAACTCATTGTCGGTTTAGGTAAACTCATAGCAATCGTTTATAAAAGATAATATCAAATGTAATGAAAACAGTTTGCATCATTAATAGAACATTTGAAGGGTTGCTTTTAATTGTCGCTATCTTTTTACGGGTGTCATTTGTTTCAACTAACCATAAGCCAGGATTGCTAAACAATACAATAACCAAATACCAATAACCTGAATCCCGGCCGTTTGTTTGGATAAGGGTACAATTACTATCATGCTATAATTTGACTGAATAATGCTATTTATGAAAGTAATAAAATTGGTATTATTGTAATTCATTAAAACGATTGCAATGTCAAACACCAAACCAACCTTTAAGCCCCGGTATGATAATTTCATAGGCGGGCAATTCGTTCCTCCCGCCGGCGGAGAGTATTTTGATAATATCAGCCCAATAGATGGAAAAGTTTTTACCCAGGCTGCACGGTCGGGGAAAGCCGATATTGAACTGGCGGTAGATGCCGCCCACAAAGCATTCGCTACCTGGAGCAAGACTTCCCCGGCATACCGGTCAGGCATATTGAATAAGATCGCAGATACAATTGAAGCAAACCTCCAGTACCTGGCGGTAATAGAAACAATCGATAATGGCAAACCGATCAGGGAAACGGTGAATGTCGATCTACCACTCGTCATCGATCATTTCAGGTATTTTGCAGGTGTGATCCGTGCGGAAGAAGGCACTATTTCCGAGCATGATGAAAACACGGTTAGCATTTGCCTGCATGAGCCGATCGGTGTGGTGGGCCAGATCATCCCCTGGAATTTTCCTTTATTAATGGCCACCTGGAAGATTGCGCCAGCACTGGCCGCAGGTTGTTGCGCAGTTGTAAAACCAGCAGAGCAAACGCCTACTTCTATCATTTGCCTGATGGAATTATTAAAAGATATTATCCCGCCAGGTGTATTAAATATAGTCACCGGTTTTGGACCAGAAGCAGGAAAACCTTTGGCACAATCGCCGAAAATTTCGAAGGTATCATTCACCGGGGAAACCACCACCGGCCGGCTGATCATGCAATATGCTTCAGAAAACCTGATCCCTGTTACGATGGAACTGGGTGGAAAGTCACCCAATATTTTCTTCCCGTCTGTGGCAGATGCGGACGATGATTTCTTTGACAAAGCCATTGAAGGCGCAGTGTTATTTGCCGTTAACCAGGGTGAAGTTTGTACCTGTCCTTCGCGGATACTGGTGCACGAAAGCATCTATGACAAATTCATGAGCAGGGTCATCGAACGTACAAAAGCAATTAAAATGGGTAACCCGTTAGATAGCTCAACCATGATGGGCGCCCAGGCATCAAATGATCAATATGAAAAAATTCAGACCTATTTAAAACTGGGTAAGGAAGAAGGCGCTGAAGTGCTTTGTGGCGGCGATGTTCAAAAATTAGACAATGGTTTGGAAGGTGGTTACTATATCCAGCCGACCCTTTTTAAAGGGCATAATAAAATGAGGATTTTCCAGGAAGAGATATTTGGACCGGTGGTTTGCGTTACTACATTTAAAACAACCGCAGAGGCGATCGAACTTGCCAATGACACGTTGTATGGATTAGGCGCCGGTGTATGGACAAGAGATGCGCATGAATTGTACCAGGTGCCGCGGGCAATACAGGCTGGCCGGGTATGGGTGAACTGTTACCATGCTTATCCTGCACATGCCCCTTTTGGCGGTTATAAAAAATCTGGTTTTGGCAGGGAAAATCACCTGATGATGCTGGGTCATTATCGCCAAACCAAGAATATGCTGATCTCCTATGACAAGAAAAAATTAGGATTCTTTTAAAATAATATTTGAAAAACCCTATCAAACCGGTAAGGAAATTTCCTTACCGGTTTATTGTTAATATCAAAAATATGATTGCAAGAGTAACTATCAGCCCGGAAGCAATTGAAGTAATCAATACTTTAAAAAAAAGATTTGGCGACCTGATGTTTCACCAGAGCGGTGGCTGTTGTGATGGCTCTCAGCCGATGTGTTTTGAAAAGGGAGATTTTAAAGTTGGCAATAGTGATGTATGTATTGGTAATATCGAAGACTGCGAATTCTGGATGAGCAAGGACCAGTTTGAATACTGGAAATACACCCAATTACATATCAATATCACGAAAGGCATGGGTTCCAGTTTTTCTTTGGAGATACCAATGGGGGTAAGATTTATGACACAATCAAGGATGTTTACAGACGAAGAGCTAACCGAATTAGCGCCATTGAAATTTTTAGAAGACTGATCCTACATTATTTTTTATTGAGCAACTGCTGGTACTGTTTGGGCGTTACACCTTCGTAATGTTTAAATACCCGGATAAAATAATTACTGTCTTCAAAACCTGCTTCGTAACAAACATTTTTGATGTAAATATTTTTATCGGTCAGGTAGTGCTTTGCGATCTTTATTTTTTCCAACATGATAAATTCAACCGGACTGATCCCTAATTCATTTTTGAACAGGCGGTAAAGCGTGGAGGTACTCATCCCCACTTTATTTGCTATCTTTTTTAATTCAATTTTATTGGTAATGTTTTCACGAATAACGTTGATCACCTGCAAAATATAAGGATTGGTGCTACTGTTATTTCCCTCACCGACTCCCTTCAAAGTTTGCGACTGTACAATTTTTACCAGCAATTCCTGTAATGAAAGATCGGCCAATGTATCCTTAAAAATGGAAGTGCTCTGGCAGATATGAATGATCTTATTGATGATATTTGACATCTCCTCGTTGTTCTGAAAGAAAAAATTATTTTCATCCAATTGCCAAAAATTATTTTGTCCCTCCTTCGGGTATTTTTCATTTAAAAAATTGAGCGTGTCCGTTATTTTCTTATTGTCTATGGCGAGGGCAAGGCACTGCGTAGGGTTATCGAAAGAGGCTTCGGGGAAATCAATTTTCATTTCGATATTAGAAGGGATAATGACAGATTCGCCGGGCAAATAATCAAAGCCTTCTTTGTCGAACAGGTGCATTACTTTTTTTCCTTTTAGCATGCTGGTTACCACCAGGTCGTTAAATGCCAACGGCACCAGTTCAGATTTTTGATAGGTCTCAAATAAATTAAGTTCGCAGTTTTCCAGGTTATAAACGGTCCTGTTTTCTACAAGCGTTTTTAATGAATTTTCATTTGTCAGCGCAGGCGATATGGGTGCATTTTTTTTTGTCATTTCGATGTGCCTAACTTTTCATTTCTATGGGTCAATACAAATTTACCAATATTATTACAGGCATTTATTGCATCATTTTTTTCAAGGCCAGGTAAACACCATTTGTCCAGCCAAAGCCATCCTGCGATTCATACTCACCGCCTCCCGCTTCTTTAGTGATGTCTTCCACATTGTATTTTTCCATCATTTTACCAGTTGCTGCATATACTTTTTCGTTCAATGCCAACCAGCGTTTGGCTATCTCTTTGGCAGTCTCCGTCTTACCATATTTATTAAGTCCTGTTACGCTTATCCATTGCAGCGGCGCCCAGCCATTGGGTGCGTCCCATTGCTGACCCGACCTTTTGGTAGTCGTTACTATGCCGCCATCTTTTAATAGTTGTGCTTTGGTAGTAGCTTCCACAGCGCTTGCCTGTTCCGGCGTGGCGATCCCTGTAAATAAAG
Organism: Ferruginibacter sp.; assembly: GCA_039916545.1. Classification (GTDB taxonomy): domain Bacteria; phylum Bacteroidota; class Bacteroidia; order Chitinophagales; family Chitinophagaceae; genus Ferruginibacter. Next base: position 13,718 of record JBDSLD010000205.1, on the reverse strand, counting down.
GAAATAATCCAGCTGCGGTAATATCGTTCAGCCTGCTTTTTGATACCCCGTTGTAATCGTAAAAAAAACCTGCCTGTTCGTTCCAGCAATATTTCAGGATCGCGGCTTTACGTTTAGCTGCTTTTTGCAAATAGATGGCGGATGAATTTTTAAGACCAGTTAACTTTTTTGCTTTTGAAATATTCATTTCCAGCGTGTACAACAAACAATTAAGGTCGACCGGAATGATATCCGTTGTTTGAATGGTAGCGAGATTTTTTTCATCGGTCAACCAGCGGCTACTAAAATCCCAGCCACTTTCCGCAGCTGCGCGAAGGTTTAAGTTAACGGCTGCTCTTTTATTTGCCAATACTCTTTTTAACGCCTCGGGGGATGTTACTCTTATCCGCATGGCCAGTTCATTGGCCGCTTCCTCCGCGATGTCATAATCTTCTTTGTAACTTTCAGGTCTGGGAGTGGTATTTTCATCCCAATAACGATTTAGCAATGAGCCATCATCCAGCTTTATCAAATGCCGCAATGGCGTTCCTTCCCTTATTTTGTCCGCTCCATCCATCCAGTAAGCATATTCTTTTTCCATTGCAGGCAGGTAGGTTTTATAAACAGACGGCCCTTTGATTTCAGCCAGCAGTTCTACCATCAAACCAAAATAAGGCGGTTGGCTCCTGCCTAAATAATAGGACCTGTTCCCATTTGGAATGTGACCGTAGGTATTGATCAGCCAGGCAAAATTCTTAACCATGTTTTCTATCATCTTAACCTCGCCGCTTTCCTTCAATCCGAGCATGGTAAAATAACTGTCCCAATAATAAATTTCCCTGAACCTTCCACCCGGAACGATGTAAGGATTGGGTAAAGGCAATAATGAATTACCGGGGCTATTCTTTTTTTTATTTATGGAAAGATCAGCCTCTCGTCTTAACACACTCCAAAGATTTTTAATATGCACCGACAGATCTTTTTCCGGTTGGATGTAATTCAATTGCGGCGGAGCAGGAGGTAATTCGAAATTATCGGCCACGAATTTTTTAAGGTCCAGGCCGGCACCTTTTTTCAGGTTATAATCGGCTATTATATTTTTTACATTTCGTTTTGGGAGACAGTCCGGAAATGTTTTTCCATCAGGAAATATTTTTTGCAACTGTACATCCCGGAATAGCTGGCCATATAATTTATCAGGTGAAGCAGGTGGCTGCGCATACAAATAATTTATAGCCAATAAGATTATCATTATTTTCCACTTCATTCAAATCAGTTTAAATACATTAAAATTTTGAATATAATTTATCTTTTAAAAAATTATATTGTTCTTTTGGCAAGCTTGTCTTGTTGACCTCACCCCCCGCCCTCTCCAAGGGGAGAGGGAGCCGGACGCTGCGACTGTATAGAGTTTTTCAATTATCAGCCATTGACTTATCCGTGTGAGCAGGGTTTTATTTTTATAGAAGATGAACACAATGCATAATAATTAGGACTTGCGCATTGTTCAATAGTTAAGAAAGATATTGCAGATGATGGGCTTTTGATTCATTTTAACAAACATTTTTAAAGACGGCTTTGCCACGACCGCGCGAATAAATACTTACCAGTTATGCCTGCTAATATATTATTCAGCCATTGCCTGCACACTTTTTTTCATGGCAACATAAATTCCATTTGTCCAGCCAAATCCATCCTGGCCCGGGTATTCACCACCACCTGCAGTTTTATTCAGATCCTCTACATTGTATTTTTCCATTAGTTTGCCGGTGTCATAAAACACTTTTTCATTCAAGGCCAGCCAACTTTTTGCGATCTCTTTTGCCAGTTCCGTATGCTGGTAATTAATCAACCCTGCATAAGCTATCCATTGAAGTGGCGCCCAGCCATTTGGCGCATCCCATTGCTGGCCGGTATTATTTGTGGTGGTTACAATTCCTCCATCTTTTAATAAATTATGTGCAGTTACTTCAGCAACAGATTTTGCCTGTTCATTGGTAGCAATTTTTACAAACAAGGGAAACAGGCCTGCAGCGGTAATATTTTTCTGTTGTTTTTGTATGGCCAGGTTGTAGTCACAAAAAAAATCTACTTCATTGTTCCAGCAGTATTTTTGTATGGTTTCTTTTCGGTGTGCCGCTTTTAATTCAAATTGTTTCGCGGCCTTTTCGTCACCTGCCAATGAATTTACTTTTTCAATGGTAAGCTCTAAAGAATATAACAGGCAATTCAAATCCACCGGAACTATATCAGTGGTTTGAATGGTGCCTATGTTTTTTTCATCCGCAAACCAGCGGCCACTAAAATCCCAGCCGCTTTCCGCGCCGGCCCTTAAATGGGTGAATATTTTCTCCGCGGGCTGCGCGCTCATTTTACTGACCTGCATATCTTCAGCATAACTTTCCTGTCTTGGCCGCGGATCATTGTCATAGTACCTGTTTAACAATTCCCCGCCCGGCATTTTTACCACCCGAAAATTTCCTTGCCCGGCTCCCGGTACATCATCTCCCTGCTGCCAAAAATCATATTCCAGCTCCAGCTCGACTTTGTATTTCAGGTAAACATTGTCATCGTTCTTTATTTCCGCGAGCAGGGTAACCATCAAAGCAAAAAAAGGAGGTTGGCTACGACTCAAATAATACCTTCGGTTGCCATTGGGAATGTGTCCGTACGTTCGTAATAAAAAAGCGAAATTATCGATCATGCTTTCAATAAGGTCTACCCGGTTGTGCTGCCGTAAGCCAAGCATAGTGAAATAAGAATCCCAATAATATATCTCTCTAAACCTTCCGCCCGGAACTATGTAAGTATAAGGAAGATTAATGAGGGAGCTTTCCTCAACAGCCGGTGTGCGCGTCAATACATCCCATAACTGTCGGATATTATCTTCTACGGATTGATCCCTTTTACTTTCATACGATGCACCAAAGACAGGCGGCATTTCAAAGTTATCTTTTACGAATACTTCCAGGTCAAAACCCGGACGGTCTTTTTGATCCTCGTATTTTTTTTCGATCTCCTCCGGGCTGAATTTTGGAATGCAGTCCACAAAGGTTTTGCTATCCTCCATTATTGAAGCCAGTTGTACCGTTTCAAAAACCTCCAGGTCATATATTTCTTTTGTGGACATAAAATTATTTTAAAGAATTATTTAATTACAGGTAGTGGATCTATTGCTACCTTGTCAACAGGATTTTTTTGCAGCCTGTAAAAGAAAAATAAACAGATCATTAAAACGGCCATTGGAATTAATGAAAAATAAAAAGCGCTTGCACCCCCGATATGTTTAAATAGATAGCCTACTAACCGTGAGCCCAGCGTACCACCTATCGCCGAAAAGAAAACAAGCAGGGACGCCATCGGACTATGAAACATTTTTTCCGTAGCGCTTAATACAAACGAATTGATAAGCGGGTAAATGGGCGCCAGGAAAAATCCGATCAGGGGAAAAACAAAAGCAATGACCGGCACATCTTTCATGGATTTAATTTCGGTTGCCGTTATTAGCTGTGTCTGGGGTAAAATAAAAACCACCATTGCTGCGGCACCGAGCAGGCAAAATCCCAAAATATAAATCCACATTATTTTCCTGACAAGTATTGACGAAATATAACGGCCCAATGCAATGGATAACATTAATATGACGGCCATGTACACACTCATCTTTTCAGGCAGGTGAAGTACTTTTTCATTGAATGTGGGCAGCCAGCTCATTATACCCTGCTCAGTCATTACGTACATAAAGGCTGCAATTGCGAAGAGAAATACCAATGGCCTTTTTAACAATTTTATCATTTCTATAAAATCCCTTTTAACACTTACGCCCGGCACTTCGTACTTAATATTAAAATTTGAAAAAAATAATATTACAAATGAAATGGCCACCAATACTGCCAACACCAGGTAAATACGTAACCAGGCATTGGGGTCAACGGTGCTATAAAACAGGGGGAAAATTATAAACCCGGTTGCAATGCCTATCATAAAAAAACTTTCTATGGAACTCACAACACTTTTATGTTCCTTGTCATTGCTGGTGATCAGGCCGATCATTGAATACACCGATACTTTTATTACTGCGAATGAAATACCTACACAGGCAAACAATATTCTTACCGAGGTAAAAGAATTGCCCCAGTACATTCCGAGGCAACCAAAAAATACAAGGGCCAGTGCGATCAGCATGCCTTTTTTAAATCCTAAACGTGGTAGAAAAGAACCTACTAAAAAAGAAACGACAGCAATAGAAAGATCTTTAAAAGCTTCCAGGGAACTTGCTTTCAACTCATCAACATGATAATTATTAATGGATTTTTGAATAAGTATCCCTACACTATTCAGGAGGATGGCAAAAACAAAATAGTTCAGGTAAAGTGAGATCTTAATGCTGCTGTTTTTCATACTGACAATTTAATCTTGATGAGTCATTAAATATACTGAAACATAGCACATCATAATTACAAGGTTTTCGTAAGCGTATAAAAATCATCAGCCCCAATATTAAATTTCTTTTTTTAAAGAAGATTTCCGGATGATCAATTCGGAATTCACCACAATAGTTCTGGTTTTTTTTATGTTTGAAATTCCTTTCAGGTGGTTGATAAGATTCCGGGCCGCTATTTCTCCCATATCTATTCCGGGGTAATCGATGGTCGTTAATTGCGGTTCTACAATTTTACCAATGGCATCATTGTTAAATCCAACAATGGCGATATCCTGGGGTATCCTTATTCCATGGTCTTTTAGCGTTTGCATGCAAACCGCAGCAGAAAAATCATTCGTAATAAATGCCCCATCCGGCATTGGCTTCATCGCCATTATTTCTTTTGCTGCCTGCACGCCACATTGCTCACTCAGGTCTTTTATCAACACCAGTTTTTTATCAAATGGAATATGATTGTCTTGCAAGGCATCAGCATATCCCTTATGCCGCTGGGCATATACATTCCTGGAAAGACTGGCAGTTACCAATACTATTTTTTTACATCCCTGCTCTATCAGGTGTTTGGTAGCTTCATACCCGCTTTTGTAATTATTAATGATCACGTTGGTATTGGTCGATGCTTCCTCAACGCGGTCAAAGAATATTACGGGTATGCCTTTTTCTTCAAACTGTTCAAAATGTGAAAGGTCTTTGGTATCCAATGCCAATGAAGCAATAACACCATCTACTCTTTTATGAAAAAGGTTTACGGCATTGGATGCTTCTTTTTTATAGCTTTCAGATGAATGCGCAATGATAATATCGTAACCTGTCTCAGCGGTCACCTTTTCGATCCCAGCTAAAACAGATGTAATAAAATTACTGTTCAATTCATGTACGATCAACCCGATGGTATTGGTTTTTTGCTTACGCAGGTTGCTGGCAAAATTATTATGACGGTATCCAAGTTCCTTTGCCGTATCCTGTATCTTCTTCCTGGTGTGCTTATTGATTGTAGGATTATCCCGCAATCCCCTGCTAACCGTTGTTGACGATATGGCCAGTTTCTCAGCTATGTCGTAAATAGTAATTTCCTTTTTGTCAAGTTTCATAATTGAACAGGAAAGGTTTAGAAAATAAAATAAAGTTTACCTTTTATTAATTTTAATCAGACGAACGTATTCATTGTTTACGCCTATTACAATTAATCTTTCTTTACGGGCGTTGGTTATTAATTTCATGCTCTTTACATCGCCATTTAAAATAAAGCCGCTGGCAACCGGAGAGACTGCGGTAAACTGTTTGCTTTTATTTCCTTTTAAATAAAGACCGTACGAAGCATCGTACCTGCCTGTCATCACTTCGGTTTGATATTCATTTCCTGCAAGCAATAGGTCGTTGATGCCATCTCCGTCTACATCGGTGCAAATAACGGCATTTACCGGGGCAAACTGGGCTGCCTGTGGAAAAATATGTTTAATGAATTTTCCATCGCCTATATTCTCTATCCAGCAACTGGCAGTTTCATCGCAGGTAAGTTCCTGCAATCCATCCTTATTTTTATAAATATCATCCAGCTTTGCATTTACAAAATCGGCATGTTTCAAAAACAGTTTTTTGACCGCCGGCACCTGGTCGGCCAACATGTCCCTGCCAATAGATGGATACAATTCCTTTTTCCCTTCTTTATTTTTGATGTAGTAAAACATAACCGGATCGATGCTGCCATTGCCATCTATGTCTTTTGCAAATAATTTCATGGGCTCTTCCGGTGCGATATGGTACCTGCAATTGAGCCCAAGGTTACCTGCTACAAAATCCATGTCGCCGTCATTATCTACATCCGCAGCAATAAGGCTTCTCCACATGCCGTTCATTTGACTAAGCCCTGTGCCGGCGGTTATTTCGGTAAGTTTTTTTGAATCATTTTTGAAAAATCTCACCGGCATCCATTCACCGGCAATCACCAGGTCCGTTTTTTTATCATTGTCAAAATCAATCCAGGCAGCACCCGTAACCATTCCCGCCAATTGTAAGCCAGGGCAAACGATTTTAGTGACATCCGTAAAAACGCCTTTGTTATTCTGCAGGATAAAACTTCGTGGCGATAACGGATATTTTTTAGAAACACGGCCGCCAATAAATACATCCAGGTCGCCATCTCCGTCATAGTCACCTGTGGATACACAACCGGCAATAGTTGTGACTTCGGCAGGGATCGCATTGTTACTAAGGGTAAATTCTCCTTTGCCGTCATTTAAAAATAATTGCGGCTGATAAAAACGGGAGGTATCCTCGTAACGCATATCGCCATATGTTATAAGCAGGTCTGCATCACCATCACCATCGGCGTCAAAAAAATTGCAGTCCATGTCTTCCTGCATTTTGATGCCCTCGTATAAATTCCTGCCGGTAAAACTGCCTTCTTTTTTTTGAGTAAACACCTGGCCGTAAGAATTGAACGCGCCTCCAACAAAAAAATCCGTGAGACTGTCATTATTTATATCTGCCGTTGCAATAAAGGGCCCCAATTGCGAAAATTTTTGTGGTAGTAAACGCTGGTAACCGTAATCAAAAAAAGTTACGTCATTGTGTTTGTAATGCACATTGAAGGTATCGGTTACGTCTGTAAACAGGTACGGTTGAACTGGCTGCAATAAAGGGCTTATTGCACCGGCATTTTTTTCATAAACAGTATAAACAGTATCTGTTTTCAGCCGTTGAAAAACCTGTCTTTTTTGGTTAGGCCAAATAATTACCACGGAGTCTGCCAAAGTAGTTTTGCCTGTACCAAATAACAATTTTGTATCCACAGAAGATAGGTAGCCACGTACTGGTTCTTGTTCCTGCACCTGTGTTTGTCCATTGCCGTACACATATATTTTTGCACCAAAGCCTTTGGTATTAAGGCTATCCCCTTTCAATATAAAACCAATACTGTGACTTACAACAGGCTTATCCTTTTCAATATTATTATTTATAAATACAAAAGCTTCTTTATTAATATTATTAACTACGAGGTCAAGGTCGCCGTCATTGTCAAGATCCGCATAAGCGGCGCCGTTAGAGATAGACAGTTCGTTAATGCCGGCAGAGGCGGACTCGTCTTTAAAAGTATAGTCGCCATTATTCGCATAGAAATAATTGGGCAGGACGATATGGTCCAATGACACCAGTTTTTCATTTATTAATTTTCTTTCGGCCACCGGATCACCGGTAGTATTCGTAGCAAAAGTTTTCGTGAATTGTAAAAAATCTGAATTGATAAAATCCCTGCCGATGCCATTGGTGATGTGAATATCCTTAAACCCATCATTGTTAAAATCGGCCATCAGTATGCTCCAGCTCCAGTCGGTTTCACTAATGCCGGCCATTTGCCCGATCTCGCTAAAAAAGGGTATGGCAGTATCTTTCAAATTATAATTACCATTATTTAACTGGAGCATGTTGCGCATAAATTCCGGCGAATAAGAAAGGCTTCTTTCCGCTTCGTAGCGGTCGTAGTTCATAAAAGAGTAAGTCAATTTCTTTCGAACATTGTCTTCCGGCATCATATCAACGGTTGCAAAATCTATGAGCTGGTCGTTGTTGATATCTGCGGCATCGCAGCCCATGCTGCTATAACTCTGGTGCTTCGTACTGCGATCAAGCCTGTTTGAGAAGGTACCGTTGTGATTATTAAGCCAAAGCTCATCGTTAGAGATAAAGTCATTTGAAACATACAGATCCGGCCAGCCGTCATTGTTAAGATCGCTTACAGATACACCGAGTCCGAAGCCATCATCCACAATGCCTGCAGCCCGGGTAACGTCTGTAAAAACCGGGTGTCCCTGGTTGTTTGCATTCCCCTCATTCCGGTATAGTTTATCACTGGCAAGCGAGCGGCCACTGAGGTCTTTGGGGAAAATATAGTTGGCGGCATAAGAAGCGTTCAGCATATAATTAACCAGGAACATGTCCAGGTCGCCATCCTTATCGTAATCAAAAAAAACAGCTTGCGTAGAATAGCTGCTATCTGCCAGGCCGTAAACTTCCGCTTCTTCTTTAAAACTAAGATCATGCTGGTTGATGAACAGCAGGTTACGGGCTCTTTTATCCAGGCCTTTGCCGTAGGTACAAACATAGAGGTCATCGTAGCCGTCGTTATTGATATCTACCACACTAACACCTGTTGCCCAGCTATCGGTTGCTATGCCCGCCTTTGCCGTGATATCATCGAATTTGTTGTTTCCTTTATTAATATAGAGTTGGCTGCTTACCTGGTTACCGGTAAAAAAAATATCCTTTAACCCATCATTGTTAAAATCGCCGATCCCGACTCCCCCACCCATGTAGCCAAACTCGTTCATAGCCTCTTTGCTAAATTTTTTTTCGTCGATGTCATTGCTAAAATGAATACCGGTTTGCGAGGCCGCCAGTTGTGTAAACAGCTTTTCCTGATCGGGCTGTTTACAGGAACCTATTCCTAAAATGAGCAAGACCGCAATTAACCAATATCTGGGCATCAGCTTGAAGTTTTAAATTTCTTGGATTATTTGCCGGCAAAACAAAATATGTTTCCTGGTTAACATTCCCTTACAACAAATTAATCGTCAGGTAAATATAGGCTACTAAACAATCGATTCAAAGATTATTTATTACAGTTACCACCGATTGCAATTACTAATAATTGTCCATTTTTGGTTTATTTCGATGCCATTTTATCTTTTGTTAATATTGGAACTATCCCATTTGTATGTCAAAAATTCAAAACAGACATATTTTTAAAAAAAAATTACAATCGGTTGCATTTTTTAATAAAACTATCCTACTTTAGCACCGGGATATTTTTAAAGACGATAAAAAAAGTAACCTTAAAGACATTGCTTGTTTTGTATTGCTATAAAATGCTATTGAGTTTACTACCATCTTCTAAAACAAATATTCTTCATTTATTGCCACCTTTTAATATTGGCAATAAGTAGTTACAGAACTTGAACAAAGATTGCTTGATTACCTCTTATTTATTAACAATTAGTGCATAACAGGACCGTCCGGAGAGCCTTGTGTACCTGTGGCCAACGCCATTGAGGGTGGTAATATTGACCTCCTGGCAATTCCTGAACCTTGGTTGGTTTCAGGTAGATTAACGATACTATGCGACATACCATTTCTAATAACGCTCAAGATTTTAACAATCAAAACTAAACTACTATGAACTTAACGCTTGCAAAAATGCAACGGCGATCTGGCAAAAGAATAAGAAATTCTTTCGCTATCCCGCGACCGGTATTATGTGCTCTACTTCTTTTCATTACAACCATTGGCAGCTTTGCACAAAGCGCTAAAAAAATCAATGGAAAAATCACCGATGAGGCAGGTGCTGCTTTATCAGGCGCATCGGTAAATGTAAAAAGTACCTCTAGAGGCGTCATCACAGACGCCAACGGCAATTTTACCATTGACGCGAATGAAGGTGCGGTGCTGGTCATTTCTTCCGTCGGCTTTGAAAACAGCGAGATCCGGATAGGTAAAAAAACGGATTATTCGCTTTCCCTTAAATCCACATCCCAATCCCTGAACCAGGTAATTGTGGTTGGATATGGTACCCAAAAGAGATCTACTTTAACGGGCGCCATTGCATCCATTAGCAGTAAAACGCTTAACGAGTTACCGGTACCGGGTATTGACCAGGCCTTGCAGGGAAGGGTTTCCGGTTTGGTAGTAACCAATAACGGTTCTCCGGGTACGGCGCCTATTATTTCGATCCGTGGTATCAGTTCTGTTAATGGCTCTGCTGACCCGCTTTATGTAATTGATGGTTTCCCTACAGGTAATCTCAATAGTTTTGATTCAAAAGATGTTGAGTCGCTGGAAGTTTTAAAAGATGCCAGCGCAGCTGCAATCTATGGCTCGCGCGCCACCAATGGCGTGATATTGATCACTACTAAAAAGGGAAAAAGAAACGGCCGTCTGCAGGTGATGCTGGATTCTTATATTGGTATCCAGAGCCCGGCAAAAAAAATAGACCTGTTGAATACCAATCAGTATGTACAGTATGCAAAAGCTTTGCTGGGAGCTGCAAATCTGCCTCCCCGCTTACAGGATGCTAATTTTAACCTGCCCATTTATGCGGGATCGTCACAGACTTTTGCACAAACAAATACGGACTGGCAGGATGAATATTTCAGGAGTAACGCGTTGATCACGCAGCACAATGTTTCTGTGAGCGGAGGCAATGAAGTGTCCCGTTTTTATTCTTCTGCCGGCTATTTTAAACAGGATGGTATTGCCCAGGGCCTTGGATATGAAAGAGGAAATTTCAGGATAAATTCCGAGCATACCATCAGCAAGCGATTCACATTCGGACAAACGCTTTATGCCGCAGTAAGCGATCAGCAGTTTGAAGGTACCGGGGGCAACAGGTCGCCGTTGGCAAATGTGATAAGGATGCAGCCATATTTACCCGTTCGCAATCCAAATAATTTAGGTGGGTTCATGGGGCCGCAGAATAGTTTTGATGGCTCTGACCCTACTAACCCGGTAGAGCCGGCGTTTCTGAATGAGTACCATTTAAAAACATTAAAAATATTAGGCAGCGCTTATGTGGATGTAAATTTAACTTCCTGGCTGAAGTTCCGCTCTACTTTTGGTATTGATTATACCGATGCGGCTACCAGTCGCTACACGCCGATTTTTAATGACGGAGGCACCAGCAGCGCTGCCAATGCCACGATCAATAACCAGCGGCAATTGTACACTACCCTATTGTTTACACAGCAGCTTAGTTTCGATAAAACCTTTGGTAAGCATCATATCGGCGCCACTGCTGTATATGAAACGCAGGGTCAAAAATATTCTAACGAGACCTCTTCAGGCAATCAAAGTACCAATGAAATAAAAACATTGAACGGGGCCAGCAATATTGCGGCCAATTACAGGAAGGAAGAAAACCTGATCGTGTCGTATGTGGGAAGGGTAACCTATGATTTTGCCGGTAAATATTTATTGAGTGGAACCATCCGCCGCGATGGATTGTCTGTATGGGCGCCCGATCACAAATTTGGTAATTTCCCATCGGGCTCTATTGGCTGGAGAATTGACCAGGAAGACTTTTTAAAAGGAGTAACTGCTATTTCCGAACTGAAATTGCGTGCGGGTTACGGCCTCACAGGACTAAACCCTACCTCATTGGGTAATTATCCGTGGCAGGTGGGAGTACAGTCCAACCAGGCACTCTATCCTTTCGGTGGCGGCGCCAATAATGGTCCTTCGTCTTTCTACAACCAGCTGGGAAACAAAGACCTTTTCTGGGAAACTACCAAGCAATTAAATATCGGGATTGATCTTGGCCTGATAAGAAATAAATTTACCCTGACTGCCGAATATTTCAGCAGGCAGACAGACAACCTTATCCTGGATGTACCAACGCCATTTAGTTTTGGATTTGGCGGAACTGGCGTAAGGGCCAATGTCGGCGCAATGCGCAATACCGGATTTGAGTTCCAGGCTGGTTACCGTAAATCACAGGGAGATTTTAAATGGGAGGTTACAGGTTTAGTAAGTTTTATCCGCAATAAAGTGATCGGGCTTAATACCGAAAACGCTTCTATCAATGCAGGCGGCGATGCAGACTTCGGCGGTGGTGCTGATATAACAACAACAGTAGCCGGTCACCCGGTGCAATCATTTTACGGCTGGATCACCGATGGCCTGTTTCAAAACGCAGCACAGGTTGCAAGCAGTCCGACCCAGTACCCGGGCACGGCAGCGGGCGACATCAAATTTAAGGACCTGAACGGTGATGGGAAAATAACAGATGCTGACAGGACTTTCCTGGGAAGCTATTTTCCAAAATTCACTTATTCATTGAATTATACGGCTTCCTACAAGTCATTTGATGCGACGTTATTTTTACAAGGTAACCAGGGCAATAAAATTTTTAATGCCCAGCGCATCCTGGCAGAAGGTATGGTACGACTGTTTAATTCAGGCACCGCCGTGTTAGATGCCTGGACGCCAGATCATACCAATACAGAAATACCAAGGACGATCAATGCCGATCCAAACCAGAACGTGCGGCCTTCCACGAGGTGGATAGAAGATGGATCGTACCTGAGGATCAAAAATCTAATGATCGGATATACGCTGTCTGAATCCGCCTTGAGTTCATTGACCAAAGGGGCAATCACCCGGTTCAGAATCTATGTGTCTTCCCAGAACCTGGCGACATTTACGAAATACAAGGGATGGGATCCTGAGATCGGCAGCCGCAGAACGACCCTGACAAATGGAATCGATTACGGTCAGTATCCTTCTGCAAGATCTTTCCAAATTGGCTTACAAGCCGGCTTTTAATATTCTGAATCATCAATAAAAAATTAGCATATGAAAAATAGAAAAATAAAAGCAGGCATTGTATGGCTGGCACTAATAGCCGGAACTACAATTATGTCCTGCGAGAAAAAGCTTGATAAAACAGACCCGAATGTTTTAAGCGTAGATCAATATTTTAAAACCAGTGCGGAACTTGAAGGCGCTACAAATTCAATCTATTCGGCTATGAAGGGTAGCCAGTTGGTAGCACGGGAATGGTTTTTTGTCCATGACCTGAGAAGTGATGAGGTAAATGCCGGCGGAAGCCAGCTGGAAGTGCCGAGAGGGCAAATGCTTGCCGGGAATACTGACCCTTCCAATCCATTGGTATCTACTGTCTGGAGCGCATTGTACACTATGATCCACAGAGCAAACACAGTGATCGGTAACGCCAACGAAGGAAAAGACAATGCTGCATTAACAGCCCGTTTGGTTGCGGAAGCAAAATTTTTACGGGCCTGGGCATACAATGAATTAGTGACGATGTGGGGCGCTGTTCCTTTGTACACCGCTACAGTAACCGGTACAACCGATTTCAAACCGCGCGCAAAAGCAGAAGATATTTACCAGGTAATTTTAGCCGACCTGCAGGAAGCGGCAACGGTATTACCAGGTAAATCAGGCTATAATGCCACCAATGCCGGCAGGGCAACTAAAGATGCAGCCAATGCCATGTTGGGACGAGTCAATATGCAGTTGGGAGATTATGCAGCCGCCAAAGCAGCCCTGTTAAAAATACCTGCCACCGGTGCAGATGGTTACCAGTTGACAGACCGGTATTTAGATAATTTTGAAGAAGAGACCGAATTCAATAAAGAATCTATTTTTGAGATTGTGTTTTTCGATAGAGGAAACAGTGATTTCAACTGGGGATCTGGTGTGGGAGATGGTTCTTCTGCCAATCTTTCCACCGTTCGCAACCAGGAATACAATGGCGTTGCCTGGCGCAATTTGATCCCTT
>JBDSLD010000204.1:0-41016 GCA_039916545.1 Ferruginibacter sp. | reverse complement strand
ATCAATTCAGACTCGTTAATCCTCTTGATAAAATACTAAGTAGATTTTCCATTATCGCAATCATTAACCTTGTCAGCTATCCCCCAGTGTAAATTCCGGTAAATAAATGATCTTTCCACCCTGCATTGCGGACTCGTGCGCCAGGATGCCAACACAGGTAATATTTGCAGATTGCTGCGCGTCAGGAAATGGCGCACGTTTTTCTTTTAATGCGCTTACAAATTCATGAACGAGGTGGGGATGTGAACCGCCATGTCCTCCGCCCTGTACGAATGAAAGGTGCTGGTGATCGCCCGCATCATAAACGCCTTTTACGGTAAATGACTGAATCTGCTCGGGTAATAAATGTGCGTAATCAGGACAGTGCACTTCGGCGGGGATTTCCGGCTCCGGCTTTTTAGCAGTATGCACCACGAGCGGCGCTCCTTCTACCAATGGCCATTCTACCGATTTAAGTGTTCCATACACTTCAAAACTTTCCCGGTATTGCCTTGCGGTATCAAAGAGGGAACGATAAACATGTGCGCTTAAATCAGCATTCCTGAATTTGATATGCGTGCTTTCGATGGCAAAAGGAGAATTGTAATGCGCCTGTAATTCTTCCCTGATAGTGCCTGAACCAAAGCAGGAAACATATTCGGCTTCGCCTCTTGTCAATCCTAAAACAGGCCCCACGCAATGCGTTGCATAATGCATGGGTGGAAGTCCGGGCCAGTAGTTGGGCCATCCATCCATATCCTGCTGGTGACTGGCTTTTAAAAACTGTATGTTGCCCAACTCCCCTTTTTCATACAACTCTTTCATAAATAAAAACTCCCGGGCATATACCACCGTTTCCATCATCATATAAGTAAGTCCGGTCTCTTTTACCAACTCTACGATCTGCCGGCATTCCTCCACTGTTGTAGCCATCGGAACGGTACAGGCCACATGCTTTCCGGCTTTAAGCGCCTTGATGGACTGGATGGCATGGTCCGGAATAGGCGTGTTAATATGGACAGCGTCAACCTCGGGATCCTTTAGTAACTCGCCATAATCAGTATATCTTTTTTCAATGCCAAAAGCATCGCCGGCCTGGTGCAGTTTCTCTGCATTCCGCTGGCAAATAGCATACATATTTGCGTCGGGGTGCCGCTGGTAGATTGGAATAAATTCTGATCCGAAACCAAGGCCAACAATGGCAATATTTATTTTGTTTCCCATATTTCTCTGATTTATGAATGATAGAATTAATAACTTTTAACTGGCCCAATTCTTTAAAAAGGAAAGGCCCTCTGATGCAAACTGGTCCTGGCTCTCCGCCATCGGGTGCCAGAAACAAACCGCACCGGCCAACTCTTTATTTTCGGGCGTAAAACTTTCAATGGAAACAATACCCGTATAATTGATTGATTCCAGTCCGCGTTTATATAGGTCCCACCGTGTTTGCCCGGTGCCCGGTGTTCCCCGGTAATTTTCAGACACCTGGAAATGGAGTAGCTTATCACCGGCGGTTGCAATCGCTTTTTCAATGTCGCGCTCCTCTATATTCATATGAAATCCATCGAGTACGATACCTGCCGCCGGGTGATTGATATCGTTCACCATTCGCAACGCATCGGCCGCCGTGTTTACCAGGTCCGATTCAAACCGGTTGAGTGGCTCGATCGCTATTTTCAATCCAAGTGCCGAGGCCATTTCACAAACGGCACCCAGGTTTTTTACTGCCAGTCCCCATTCGGTCTTTCGCTGTTCAGGCGGCACCATCCTGGCTTTACCAACAGCTGAATACATTGGCCCACCAAAGAAATCCGTATCCAGTTCAGCACAAATTTCCAGGCAGGATGCGATATAATCCAGGCTATTTTGTTGGACGGTTCTATCTTCATTGGTTAAATCCCGGCCCGGCCCGAATGCCCCGCAAATGGCCGCCTTTAATTCATATTTTTTTAGGCCTTCCTTAACTGCCTTTATATCGATCAGTGCCGGGTCTTCAACAGCAATTTCTACAACGTCATACCCCATTTCAGCAATCTTCGGAAATAAAATTTCGATTGAATCCGTACTAAAAGGAGAGGTCCACAACCAGGTGCTGACACCGTATTTAATATTCAGGCTCATTTATAATTTGCTTTTTATGATTGTTGGTGCTATTTAATTGAACAAATTTATAATCGCTCCTGGCATGAAATAAACCATTGGCGTTGTGTTATACATAATGTGAAGTCAATGCTGTGAATTTTCCTGCTGAGCCACCCCCAAAGGGTGACCCACCAGGAAAATTCAGTGTGACATTAGCCGGAATACTATTTGCTCACTCTTAATATGCCATTCATAATGCGCCAATGACCCGGGAAAGTACATATGTAAGGATAGTCCCCCGGGATATCCGGCAGCTTGATCGTAAGCGTAAATTTCCCTCCGGGATTGATCAGCGGTGTGGCCTCGAGCACCTGCGGCATTTTTGGAACATAATTCATTTTTGCTCCATTGGGATCTGCCGCCAGTTTATCTGCTGCCGCCCCTACTTTGTCCGTCGTTTTTGGTTGAATGACCACCAGGTTATGCTGCATAAAATCGGTGTTCTGAAAAATGATCTGGATAGTTGTGCCAGCCTTTGCCGTCAATAATTGCTTATCATATCTCATCACATTCTTCACCACTTTTAAGATGATCGTTTTATCGATCTTTCCAGTCTTACCTGCATCTGCTGGAGTCGACAGGTCCAAGGTTTCCAGTAAAAGCTTGTTAAGAACTGCCCTGAAGCGGAAAATAGAATCAGGATATTCCATTATACGGTCATTGCCTTTCGATGTATCCATGCCGACTCTAAGCGGCACTACCGGCTCAGCTTTAAATAATCCCGGAGTTTTTGTCGCCCCTGCTTCTGAAGAATCGACAAACAAACGCATGGTGCCGTCTTTTTGTAAACCCGCTTTGAAAGTGAATTTTTTAGGCAATTCCTTCGTGCTGGAAACCTGGTAAGACTTTCCTTTTTGATTGATGCGGAAATAAAGCTTGTTATCCAGGAAATAAATACCGTACCCATTTTGCAAATTTCCCTGGGCAATCACCAATCCTGAATATGGAAGGAGGGTACTATTGGCCGGGGCACCCGGTGCCGGCACTGCCTCTATATTTCCGGTGATCAGTATTTCACGCTGGGAAACCTGCGTATTCAACGCATCGGTCTGCCTTCTTCTCAGTGCCAAAGAATTCAGCCTCGAGCCAAATATGATACGCTGTGCGATGCTGGCCTGCAAAAGTGATGGATTGATATTCAAGCCCTTCTTTTTAAACGCCGCAGTGAAATAACGCTCATTTATTTTGCCCGCGATATTTAGCGACTGCCTGAGCCAGCTATCTGAAACATTCTCTTCCTGCTCTGACATGGCCACCAATATATCGCCGGTTGCCTGGGAAGGAACCATATCGCAGACAGCTAACACGGCTGCCAACCTTACCCTCAGATCTTTATCTTCAAAAATACCTGCCTTTTTCATTGCCAGCAGTGTTGCAGAAGTTTTCGGCAATACCTGGATCGCTGCCCTGCGGACGCCCGCTGCCGGATGTGACAATGCTTTCAGCGCAATAGCAAGCGCTTCTTTATTGGTGCCATCAAATGCCTTTAATCCATGTATCGTCCATAATGCGTGTACTGCAGGCGCATTGATCCCGGTTTCATCCAGCTTTTCATCCTGTACGATTTGATACAGTGCAGGCAGTACCGATCGATCGCCTTTTTCTACCAATAATCGCTGGGCGGTGGTACGCCAAAACATATTGTTGTTGTTTAGCGCAGCCACCAGGCCTTTCAGATCATTTTTATCTAAAGAGACCGTATTTTTTGTGTCATTCCCTTTGTAAGACAAGCGGTAGATCCTTCCTCTTTCATGATCCCTTAGCGGGTTAATATAGGCATTCCCTTTACCGTTCTGCGCCTGCAAACCGGACGACGAAATACTTGGTGTAGGATTGTGCTGAATGATAAAATCATACCAGTCTGTAATCCACAGCGCCCCATCCGGGCCAACTTCCGCTTGTATCGGGGCCGCCCATTCATCCGCACTGTTGAGCATGTTCCAGCCATCTTCACCTTCTTTAAATCCCGCGCCATCCTGTTGTAAAACATTGCGGTGAATCAGTCTGCCGGTAGGCTCCGTTACAAAAGCGATCCGGTTCCAATATTCTTTGGGGAAATTACGGGCAGTGTATAAACTATGGCCCGCGGCGGCCGTAAATCCACCATGTACATCCACCTGGCGTAGATTTTTAGTAGCGACATGCATGTCGTAATGTGAATCGATCTTATCTACCCCACTCTCATTAATCTTAACCTTATCATAATATCTTTTAGGTATCCCGAAAAATCCGCTGTGCGTGTTATTTGCCGTAGAAATAAATACATCGAAATCTTCAGAAAAACCTAGGCCCCAGGTATTGTTGCTGGTGGATGACAGGTATTCCAGCTTTTTACCATCGGCTGTAAAATGATAAAGTCCCTGGCTAAAACGCAGTGAATCCTTACCGATCTTTCCATTGAAACCCGAATATCCTACCACGCCCCACAACATGTTATCGATTCCATAACGCAGGTTGGAAGCCTGGGCATGCGTATCGCTTTTGCCCCAGCCTGTCAGCAATGTTTGCCGCACATCAGCTTTATCATCCCCGGTAGTATCTTTTAAAAACAGGAAAGAAGGCGCTTCGCTTACGATGATACCACCGTTGCTAAAAGTAAAACTGGTGGGGATATTAAGCTTGTCTGCAAAGATGGTCACCTTATCCGCTTTGCCATCGCCGTCCGTATCTTCTAAAATTTTGATGCGGTCATCACCCTTATCATCTTCCTTGATTTCATTGGGGTAATCAACCGTTTCAATTACCCACAACCTGCCTTTTTCATCCCAGTTCATGTAGATGGGATTAATGATATCCGGCTCACTGGCAAATAATTTCAAATCAAACCCGGCGGGTACCTGTATCAGCGACATTGATTGCTCGGGTGTCAGTGACTCCTGTACTTTTGGAGCTGGGTTCCTTTTTTCATAATTGGGGACCGGGCCATCAAAATATTTCGGGTCCGCCAATTTGTAAGCGTCCAGGTTTGCCTTTATCTTATCGCCGACCGCCCACAGTATCCCGTTTTTTACAAGTGTTAAAAACCCGGGGTTGTTGAAGGTGATTTCATCATGTCCGTAAGCTGTATAAAAAACCCGGCCAGTGCCATAGGTCCTTACCCAGGTATAGGGTTCATGGTGATCGCCTTCCACCCGCTCGGATAATACCTGTATGTTTTTGCTGATCTTGTCATGGACATATGTTTCGTCTGTTGTGGTAAAGGCCGGCACGTCTTTCATCACAGGATGATCGGGCTGAATGATTACCGCGGGGAAGGAGTCATAGCGATGGCTTTTGAATTGTCCCCCGATCAGTTCTACCACTTCCGGAGAATTCCGGAAACACCAGGAGGCGCAATGCAACGGGATAAAGCCTTTGCCATTTTTTACAAATCCCAGCAGGGCTTTCTCCTGGCCGGGTGTAATGCTATCGTAATTAGCATAGACAATCAGGCCATCATATTTTGCCAGGTTATCTTCATTGAGGTCATCGGGATTATTGGTATAAGTGATGTTGATGCCGGCTTTAAAATACTCTTTTGTAAAGATATCTGCAAGCGTCACCGAATTATGGTGTTTGCTTTTATGACCGAGAAATAAGAGTTCGATCCTGCGCGGCAGGTCGGTCTTCGCCTGGCCGAAGGCTACAACATAAAGACAGGCAAAAACAACAGCGAAGCAAAGGGATAAACATTTTTTGGAAACCATAGCAAACAATTGAATCGTTAATATAGACCAACGAATGTCATGAATTTTTCTCTTTTACCCTTTTTAAAATATATCATTTTTTGACTGTATCTTTTCATCCATTTTGATTATTTCTCTCAAATAACGATAACATAGACTTTGAAAACGGCTTTACATAAGTCAGAAATACCGCTGTCGCAGATATTTTCGATCAGGCGTTTAAAGGAAAAACACTTTGATCCGGTTTGGCATGCGCACTCAGAATTCCAGCTTTTCGTGGTGTTGGAAGGAAGCGGCACCCGTTTTATCGGGGACAGTATAAAAAGCTTTCGCCCGGGAGAATTGGTATTCACAGGTCCGCACCTGCCTCATTTATGGAGAAGCGATGAAGTTTATTTTGACAAGAAAAGTTTGTTATCGACTGATGGTATTGTCATTTATTTTGGTGAGAACTTTTTAGGAGACCACATCATGGATAAAGAAGAAATGGTGCTGCTTAAAAAACTGTTTGTTAAGTCGATGCGTGGCCTGGAATTTTATGGTCAGAAAAAATTGCTGGCCCTGGATATGATGTACCGGTTAATAGAATTGCAGGGCATTAAAAGCGTGGTCCTTTTTCTTCAGCTGCTTGATCTGCTTGCAGGTACAAAGGAGTACCACTACATATCCTCGAAAAGTTATGATGCTACTTTCAATGAAAGCGAAACGGACCGGCTCAATATCGTTTATGACTATGTGTTAAAAAATTTCCGGCAGAAAATTTTACTGGAAGAGTTGGCTGAATTGCTACACATGACACCCACTTCTTTCAGCCGGTATTTTACCATGAAGAACAATAAACCGTTCTCGAAATTTGTTGCGGAAATCAGGATAAAGCATGCCTGCAAATTATTAACCGAAACCAACAGCTCCATCGAAGATATCTGCTATGAATGCGGCTACAATACCCCCTCCAACTTCAATAAACAATTCAAAGACATCATGTTGAAAAAACCAGGTGATTATAAAAAGGAGTTTTTGAGTATTTGAAATCAGCTATTGATTCATTATAAAGAATGAATACATTATTCAAAAGCTAATTTGCTTTGCCGATTGCACTCGTCTACTCTTTTCAAATACATACCCATAAGTGTAAGCCTGTCTTTGCATTAAAGAGATTACTTTAAGTACATTACACATACAATTAGTCCTGTCATTCGCAGGAACCAATATATAACATCACAGTTAAGTTCTAGCGCTAAATGATGTTACTTTATTGACTTTATAAGGTGTGCTCGCACGAACAAGAGTTCTGTTAAACATTACCTGGATGTAAATTTTGTGCAGACCGTTCTTATCTCCGTAATCAACTAAGGCCGGATTGATAGAGTTTGATATATTTGTGAAACAACCTGTGAAGCAGCCGTGCAACAGTTATAGGTAAACAGAGGTATAGCAATTACCTGTATATCAATAAAACACACTGTTTCAGCGCATTATAAGTGGTCCCGGCGAGAATCGAACTCACATCTAAAGTTTAGGAAACTTCTATTCTATCCATTGAACTACGGGACCTGGTATTTGTTATTCCGGCTAAAATTGAAAATAACTGGCGCAAGTTAGTAAAAAAATATTTAGCCCTGCCCGCTCTGAAGGCATTTATATTTGACCGCCCTATTTCAATGGCTTTTTTACCTCAAAATATACCTGGCTACTACCGGTTTTTCCATCTGCTGACAGTGCCTGTATCACCGCTACATACTTGCCCGGCAAATCAGAACTGTAAAAGTTTTGGTGGTATTTGCCGTCTTTACCTGTCTTTATTTTCGGATCCCAGCTTAGTACATTTCTGAAATCTGGCAGGTGACTGCCGGCCTGCTGCGGGGTTTCATAGACCGGTGAATAAAATTCCCTTTCCAATTGCAACGCCTCGTAATCGATCACCGCAGCGTGCGGACCGAACTCGTAGCCCTCCAGGGTGCCGTTATAAGTTACCAGGTTTACAATTCCATCAAAGGTAGACTGGCCATAATAATATCTTCTCGTCACCGCATCCAGTCTACGCACTTTTAAAGGATCATATTGTATCACCTTGTCCATATCGAAAACGGGTACCCCATCCAGCAATACCAACGGATCCTGGTCGAAGGTGCCATTGAATTTATCGGCGTCGTTGTAAACCGGCAACCGGTATTTGGTTCCTTTCCGGCGGACATTTACCGGCACCACGTACTCGCGCAATACTTCCTCCATGGTGGCAAACCTTACATAATTATCAAGCAGGTATATCGCATCGGGCTGCTGGTAAAAACTGCTCGTATCGATCATCCGGTCATTTACCTTTTTGAGCGTATCGCCGAGATAAATATTTTCTACCTGCATGCCAATACTCCTGCCCAGCAATGTTGCAGGATTTTTAGCGGGCATTGAAAAAGAGGGCAATGACCTGGCAGCATACTGATCGGAAAAAGGATTGTCAATTTCTACGCGGTAGCCGCTATCCTTTTCAGCCTGCTGCAGAATAATGCCGGGCGTTCCATAAAAGTTCTTCATTTCAAACCGGAGGTTCCCTTTTTCATCGCTCTTTGAAGACCGAAAACGCGTAGTCCCAGGCGCGGAAAGAAAAGTTTTTATGTTGGCGGCCGGGGACTGGGTGTTGATATTTACTATTTTGCCAGTGATGATATGCCCATTGTATTCCGGGGCAAATTTGAAAAGAGGCGCTTTGCTTTGCAGCACGTCGTCCCAGCGGAACCTTCTCCAGCCGTTTGTCAGCATCAGGTTATCCATTGCTTCAGCAACTGCCGGTGTTGCTGCGCTATCAAAATAATAAGCCGGCGACTCCACCGTACCGGGCAGGTCAGAGGCAAGCCAAAGGTATTCACTTATCCCGCTTTCACCGGGCAATTGCAGTGAATCTACCCGGTAAACAGCCATCGACATATCAGCCTCCGCCGGAACCGCATTTTCACCAAATGAATTGATACCCAGGCTGATCTTTTGCCTCAAGCCGTAAGTCGCCTGGTCCGTCGATATTTTCACGTTCAACCTGGCAGGGTATTTAAAATACAGCCGTTCACAGACAGGCTTCCGGTCGCTGTTAAAAATGGTAAAATGAGAAATCCCTTCACCAAGTTTATCCTTGTCTATTGTAAAAGAGGCAGTCCCATTTTGAAGCCCGCTGCTAAGGGCTGCTTTTACAGATCCCCTTGTATGCGCAAAAAGGTAAATCGGTGCAGGCGCATCACCCACCTGTTCTGCAATTGACCGTATGGTGATTTGTATTCTTTTTTCTCCATCCTCAACAAGGTTCATCACGTACCCGCTGTTATAGGCGACTGGCAAATCTTTACTGACTTTAGCAGCATTTGGTAGCAGGAAAACAGCTGAATAATGCTGGCCGGAAACAGGAGTAAAATTAAAATGACCCAGGCCGAATTTCATCGTTTTAAAGCGCATCACCGTATCTTTCTGATCACTTACTATTACCGCATTACAATCAATGCCTTTACCATCCCGGCCAACTACGCGGAAAGCGATTTTGCTTGGAAGGCCATTTACCAGGTTGCCACCCTCCGGGAAAAACTGGATGTCATACGCCGCAGCCGTTGATTGCGTTGCCGGCAACTCACTTACCTGTTGGGTATTGATAATAGTAATCGTCTTTTCAAAAAAATAATCAGCGCTGAAATTCTTCATCCAGCTGCTATAAACACGCAATTTATAATTCCCCGAATTGATGGTAACGGGCACATACACCGAGCCATCTCCCCCGCCTTTTTCCAATCCTATTTTAGCCTGTACCACCGGTTTATTCGACTTATCAAGCAACTCTACATAAGCCACTTTACTGATATCGATTGGCTTATGAAAAAAGGCATCTACCGTATATACTTTAAACCAGCAGATCTCGCCTGCGAGGTAAAAATTCTTATCAGTATGAACAAACATTTTTTCCTGCAGCGCATTTTTTCTATACTGGTCAAATTGCTGAAGAATAGCAGTTTCAACGGTTTGCGCCATTGAATTTCCAAATATGCCCGCGAGTAAAACGCTACCGGCAATACGCCCTGCAAGGCACTTTAAAAATAGTTTCAAATAAATTTTCATTTTTGTTGGAGATCTTTAAATACTTAATTATCCGGTCGCATTATGGCCAGAATGCAGGTTTTACATTGGTTCCTGACAAGGTACAATCCAGGCAGGCGGGAGTGGTAACCCCAAAATAAATGATACTGTTGCCAGACAATTCCAGTGCATCTGTGGGCAGTGATCCGGAACGAAAAACATCACTGATACTATCCGGGTTATTTCTCACTTTTACTTCCTCGCATTCGGTGGTAAAGTTCCACCGGGGTACCTGGCTATTGCTAATGAATATCCGTTTTTCAGCTACCGATGAAACATTGACATAACCGATCACCGGCTCGGCAGGATTGGTGATACAATGGATATTTCCTTTTAACTGCGATGGTTGTGCGTCGAATATTGACCCGTTCTCTTCCGTATTTTTTTTCATTTTTTCCAAAAATTCGTAGCCTGCTTTTGTAAGCGCATATTGTTTAAGCGTTACGCTGTAAAGAACGCTGATCTTCCTGTCGCCGACCGGGATATATAACAATGGCTTGTATATCAGGTCCTGCGTTAATTTAGCAGAACTTCCGATTAACAGCTGGTCGGACGCAAAAGAGCGCCAGCATTTGTAAAGCAGTGTATCCCGCAGAATGGTGGCAGGGTCTTTATATTCAATGCCTACCGCATCTATTCCATACGGTCCGAGGTTGGTAACATACTTCAAAAAGGACCGGAAGGCCGAATGAAATTCCCAGGTTTCCTTGTAATCCCAGGAATAATAAAGCGTTTTATTTTGAGGGTCATGTGTGTTGATATAAAATTGTACCCCATTGTTCTCCCGTTGCCAGCTGATGCTATCGATAGGCGGAGTAATTTTTACTTCCGCAAAATCCGACAGGTATTCCTTACCCGCCTGGGTTTTTATCCGCAACCGGTACTGGACTGTATTGTTCAAATTAAGTGGCGCCGCATACCTTCCGGATAAGGCGGATATTTCAGTCAGCGGGAAAATGCTATTGTCATTCCCTTCCACCTGTATCGATGCGCCAGGTTCATATTGCTTTTGTATGGTCCCTACTTTATTGGTACGACTTAATTCGATATAGGTGCTGTCCGGGCCAGTATTTACAACGCCTTCTACCACGAGGTAACCCGTTTCTGGCGTGGTAAAATCCGGTATGTATTTTTCCTTACAGCTCCCTGCCAATATCAACAGCAACCCAACAAAATACTTTTTCATATTTTAATTTTAAAACCTGATATTAAAATTGATATAAGGAATAGCGCTGCCAAAAATAGACAGCTTGTACCCGTTGATGATCCCGGCTTCCGAAACGAAATAGACGGAGTATGGATTTTTGCGACCGGTCAGATTATACACGCCGATCGTCCAGGAATTATGCGTCACCTGGTGAACCCGGTGATTGCCATCAATATTCATTGAAAAGTCTGTGCGGAAATAATCCGGGATGCGGTGTGCATTGCGATCTGCATACAACGTGCGCATCGAGCCGCCATAATAATAAGTACCGATCGGCAATGTGATGGGCCTTCCCGTACTGTAGGTAGCATTTACAGATATACTAAAACGGTGACTGACCTTGTAATTGCCGATAAATGTAAAGTCGTGGGGTTTATCATAATTAGCTGGATAATAATTGCCGTTATTAATGACTTCGCCCGCCAGCGGGTCATCTACCTGCAGCAACGTGCGCGACCAGGTATAGCTGACCCAGCCATTTAATTTTCCGGTCAATTTTTTCACCATTACTTCCACGCCGTATGCCTTGCCCCTTGTAGTCATTACATCTGTTTCCAGGTGATCGTTCATAATGAGCTGGGCACCGCTTTTATAATCCAGGTAATCATGTATTCTTTTGTAATAGACTTCAACAGATGTTTCAATCGTATTGGCCTTAAAATTTTTATATAGTCCCAATGAGACCTGGTCGCCACGTTGCGGCCTGATATTGGGGTCGCTTAACTTCCAGATATCTGTGGGGGCCATGGAAGTGATATTGGATATGGAGTGAATGTACTGACACTGCGTATTGTAACCCGCCTTTATAGAAAAGCTGTCAGAAAAGGCATACCGCATAGACACCCTGTACTCGGGCCCGCCATAGGTTTTTATAAATTTGCCGCTTGCATAGGGAACAGTTGCCAGCATATTATCTTCCGTGCGTGGGATGCCTGCACCGTAAGTGTTAATATTTTGAGGACCCAAATAATTAAATATTGAATACCGGATACCCGCTTCTACAGACAGATCAGTACTAATATTATAGCGGTCACTCAAATATAAAGCACTCTCCAGCGCCTGTTCGGTGGCCACCGTATCCGGCGACACCAGCGACTTGCCACCTATTGGTTCATAGTTGCCCGGGTGCAGTTTATAGAAGATCGAGTTGAGGCCAAATTCAAGCTTATGTTTTAAAGTGGGATAATAGTTTACATGCGCCTTCAGGTAAGTCTGGTTGATGTCGAAACCCAGTTTGTATGCATTCACGGGATTATGGTCGCTTGAAATATCGTACTGGTACCGGTCGTAACCAGCGGTCAGCAAAGCATTCATTTTATTATTGAATACATGCTTGAGCTTTAAAGAAATGTTCCGGTTTCCATAACTGTAAAAAGTATCACTATTGAGGTTAAACCGGTCGTTGCTCATATAAGCTGCCAGGTACAATGTATTCTTCTTATTGATCTCATGGTTTATATTGAGATTGAAATCATTGAACGATGCCCTGCTGTTCTTGTATTGATCCGGTAAAATATTTAACAGCCACTTGGCATAAGTTGTCCTTGCGCCAAGTACAAATGATGATTTGTCTTTTACAAGCGGCCCCTCCAGGTTGACCCTGCTGGTAAGCAAACCGATACCCGCAGAACCAGCCAGTTTTTTCTTATTTCCTTCGCGACTGGTAATGTCGATCACCGAAGACAGCCGGCCGCCATAGCGGGCAGGGATGCTGCTTTTATAGAGGTCCACGTCTTTAACCACTTCCGGGTTAAAGGCCGAGAACAGCCCAAAGAAATGAGCCGGGTTATAAATGGTCGCATCATTGAAAAGGATCAGGTTCTGATCTGCCGAACCACCGCGAACATTCAATCCCGTACTGGCTTCCCCTACAGATTTTACACCCGGCAGTGTAAGCACCACCCTTAACAGGTCGGCTTCTCCAAAAGCAACGGGCACCTGTTTGATGGATTTGATATCTATTTTTTGCATGCCCATCTGCGCACTTCTGATATTGCTTATTTTTTGTGCAGACATGGTAACGTTCTTCAACGTCATAACCTGTGCTGTTACATCTATATTCATTTTACCATCGCTGTAGAGTATCACCTGGCGCCTGGTATCTTTTATCCCCACACTTTGTATGCTCAATATATGTTGTCCCCTGGGCAGGGAAATGGTATAATAACCGTACTGGTCCGTTAACGTGCCACGTTTTAGTTTCTCTATATAAATAGATGCTCCCACGATTGGCTCGCCCGTTTTGGAATCGTGCAGGTATCCGTCAAGGATCGTATTCTCCTGTGTACCGGGCAGGTTGCGGTCGCCTATTTCATACAACTTATTTTCCAGGGAAGATTTAATAACAGGTTTATTTGCTGTTTCCCCGGTTACTATATCTATTCCCTTTACCTGCCGGCGCTTACCAGTATCTGACCTGATGCCCGTCAGCAGGCCCTCCGGTAAGGCTGTTTTCACTAGCTTTCCCTTGGTAAGAAATACATGGCCTTCATCATCGATCGCGTAGTACAGCTCTGTGTTTGCGAAAGCCAATGCCAGTACCTCATCCACCGGTTGGTCCTTTACCGATAATGTAATACTGACGCTGTCGAAATCCTTGTTGCTATAATAATATTGATAATCAGTTTGGCTTTCGAGTTGTTTTACAAAATCGTCAATGGTCAAATTCCGGAAGTCCCCGGTTACCAGCTTGCGGGAATTTTTTTGCGCTGAAACATTAGTAGAATAAAAAAAAAAGCTGAGCCCGGATAAAAATAAATAACAATATTTCATACTATCTTGTTAACTGGTCGTAATAACCTGCAACTTGTGCAAGCGTGTTATCTGTATCATTCCGAAAATCAAGGCCCTGGCTTTTTATGAACCGTTGAATTTCGCTTTTCCTGTCTTTTAATACTTCGTACATACTATTTTTATTTTTGACCAGATAAAATCGTTCGCACTTGCGGATATAATAATATTTTTTTGTGGTCACTATCCCGCGAACGCCTTCCGTATCCGAAAGATCTTCGCTGATCGTCTTTTTTTCTTTTTTGTAAACCTCAATTTTTCCTTTGTACAACCGTTCGTAAAACCCGCCGGTCAACGTGTTATTTAAAGAATCTTTTAACAACTTTACAAATGTATGCCCGGCAATGGTAAACTGCCCGATCCTTTGCGGGATCATCTCGATGCTTACCCCGGTCTCAACAATAACGAGCTCTTTAACCTCGTCATACAATATTTGCACATTTTCATATAAGACATCTTCATATATGATGGAGCCTTCCGCGAAACGTTCTGATATAAAAAAAGGATGGCCTTTTACAAAAGAGATCCTGTACGGCTTATACTCCCGGCCGTTGAATAAACGGGATTGATCTCCAGCTGATTGCTGGTAAAAAGCCAGGGCATTGTAAACAGCCGACTGGTAAAAAATACTGTCGCTTTGAATTGCTTGTCCCTTTATGTGGGTAGGGAGAACGAAGCCAGATATTGCAATAAATAAAATAACCAGGGATTTCATCCGATAAATATAAATAATCCTTTAAACAAATAAGCCAATGATACATATATTAGAAATGGACATATTTCATAACCTACAGGCAATGATGACATTAAGGATGCTGCAAACCCGCATTGCTGCCCACAACCCAGGTGTTTTAAAAAAGTTTTCTTAAATAGATCGGGCGATTTTAAATCGAAAATCAAAATTCGGTATCGAATCATATCTTTGCATTCCTAATTTAACTAAGAAATGAAGTGGCTGAACGTAATTATTAAGTACCGTCTATGGATAGGCATTGTATTATTGGCATTGGCAATTTTCACAAATATACAGGCCGGATTCTGGCCGTCTTTCGTATTGTATCTTGTAGCGGTAGTCCTTATTGTCGGTCATTTTGTATTTGGCCCAATGCGGCTGATACAGGAATGTATGGAGACAGGCGATATGGAAGGCGCTAAGAAAGTGTTGGCATCGATCTGGTTTCCCGGCTTGCTGATAAAGCCGATCCGTTCTGTTTATTATACGGTAAAAGGAAACCTTGATATGGTGGATCAGAACTTTGAAGGCGCCGAAAAGAATTTGAAAAAAAGCCAGGAATTAATGGGCGATGGCAGTGGGCTGATGGGTGGACAAATGAAACAGGCGGAGGGCGCCAATAAATTACAATTGGGCATGCTGGCGATGCAAAAGGGCGACATGAAACAAGCGGAAAGTTATATCCGCGGTGCGATAAGGGCCGGATTACCCGATAAAGAAAATGAGGCCGCAGCCTGGTTACAATTATCTTCCATTATGATCAATAAAAGAGAATTCAGGGCCGGAAAAGAATATTTTAGAAAAGCGAAAGGCCTCAAACCTACCACTCCGCAGATCGCCGACCAGATAAAGCAAATGGAAAAATACATCACGCGGATGCCGGGTTAGTGCCATCCAAATCTTTTCATTTTACTTATCTTTCTTAAAAAGTTGCTCCGCTTTCGCGTATCGGTAATCAAAAATTTCTTTAAGCTGTCTTTTCACGAAGAGGCTGTTGGCAATATCTCCCAGGAACCAAAAAGGTAATTTGTAGTGTACGATATCTGTCATTTCCACGCCTTCGCTGATCGCCCTGAAGTGGTGCTGGTGGTGCCACATGGCATATGGGCCAAAGCGTTGTTCATCTACAAAATATTTTTTATCCGCTACATGCGTTATTTCGGTCATCCAGTAAAGCGGTATATTTAACACCGGCTTTATTTTGTATTCGATGACCTGGCCGGGGTACATTTTTTCTCCATGGTGTTTGGAAATAATATTAAACCCCAGATTACCGGGCGTAATATCCTTCAGATTTCCAGGATTGCTAAAAAAATCCCAGGCTGTTTCCAGCGTCACCGGAAGTACCTGGATTGTTTTGATGCTATAAACCTTACTCATTTAACAGATTTGCTTCCATAACAATTTTTGACCCGCAAAGTTTCCGTTTTAAAAAAAACAGGTTGACAAAATGGAAAGGAATAATTTAAGCCCCGGAATATTCCTATCATTCAACTATTCAATGGCCGGCCTTATCTTTGAAATATGCCCATTAGTGGAAACATAATACCAAATAATTTCCCCCGGGAATATGAAAAAACCGGACCAGAAGAGCGCCAAATCATAGACCATCTCAATGGGCGCATACAAGTTACCGTGACTAACGACATAAGGTTGACAGAGACCATTGCTTTAAGAATTGCAAAAATATTATCAGCAACAAATGCTTCTCCTGGAGAAATCCTTTGCATTACCAGCACCACCGGAGCAGGCATTGCTTTACAAAAAAGACTCGATCAATTATTCGGTGATGACCCCTGCCGGTTAAATATTTACACCATCAATTCGTTTTGTGAAAAGCTTTTGCAAGAAAATGCACCCCTGTTTGCAAACGAGTCACCAGTGCTTATTTCTTTGTTAGAACACATCCGACTGCTGAAAGAATTAATAGCCGGTTTTCCTAAAGAACATCCATTGAAAAGATACCGTGGAGATGTTTACCATGAAATAAATTACCTGAAAAGACTTTTTTCAATCATAAAAACGAATGGCCGGACAACAGGATATTTAATTGAACAGATCGAAGTATGGCTATCCAAATTTAACCTTGGAAATGAAGACGAGGCTGCGAACTTAACAATGATCACAAAACTGCTTGCTGGTATAAGCGAATTTGATAATTATCAAAAATTACTGCAAATAAGTAATAGGTATGATGCGGATGACGCTGTTCGCCTGGCAGCGGCTCTTCTTGAAAAAAATACAAACCTGTTAGCTGAGTTACGGCAAAAATTTAAATATATCCACGCAGATGAAAATAGCATGTATGGACCGGCTGATAATTTTTTGAAAATATTAATCGGAGATGATCAAACAGCGAATGTATTGCTCGTCAACCGAATAAACAAGGATGAACAGCAACCTCTATTCCAGCCGAAAGCCTTAAAAAACTTTCAGCCCGGTTCACCTCTAACAGAACAACTTAAACCGGTTATATTAAGCTATCAATCAATAAGCGAAGAAATAGCACGCACTACCAGCCAGGTATACAATTTGCTTCAGCAAAATATTGATCCTGGAAAAATTGTCATCGTTTATTCAAACAGCAGGTATGCTGAAAAGTTGGAGCATTCCCTGGCAGCTAAAAATATTTCCTTTTACAGCAGGCAGGTTATTAATATTTTAACAGATCCTTTCCTCCATAAAACAATTCAATTACTTGAATACATCGATCGGGAGCATGCGATGCCATTCAGTGGCGATGACCTTCTTTTTGAAATACTTCATTTTGATTTTTTCAAAGTACCGGTATTTGAGATTACCAGCCTGGCCATTGAAGCGGGCAATAAAAAACGTAGTATAACAGCCAAGGCTATGCGCCAGTTATTATTGGATCGGGTTAACCGACCAGCGCGTGATCTGTTTGACATTGGGATCAGCAATGAATTAAAAGGGGTAAGCGCAATCCTTGAAAAACTGATCGCCAATGTCGCTAACAGTACACCGCTGGAATTATTTGAGAATATTATTATTGATATATCGATAAAGAGCTACATCGGTCAAAACCATAATAGCAATTGGTTAATTCAACTACTTGCAACATTCACTGATTTTATAAGAATTGAAGTATCACGCGAACCACGGCTCCAACTAACTGATTTATTGGAGGTGATTGATACAATGCAAAAAGAAAATATTTCATTGCCGGTAACCAGGACAACCGGGAATCTAAATAATATTCAACTCATTGATGCCAAAGAAATAGTAGCGCTGCAATTTGATTATGTATTTATCAGCGGAGCAAATGCGCCATTAGCAAAAGCCGACGATTGGGTGAACTATATTTATAAAATTCCCGGCACCTTTTTAATACCCCCTGATCAAACGCATGGCACTTCTTTACTACCGTTGATATATCCTGGCCAGTTAACATCTTTACCACAGCTAACTATTTCATTTGCTAAATTCGATGATAAAAATAAGCCTCTTGAGCCCGCTGCATTTGCTACAGAAATAATTTCCTGCCAGTCAACCCCACTACAAATAATTGAAATAAATGACAATGGTTTAAAAGACAAGGTGGCATTTCATTCAATAAGATTGCAACCTGAAATAGCACAACCGGAGAAGGGAATTATATCTCCCTTGCTTTCCAGGTTCGTAATAAGCGTTTCTTCATTGAACAGTTATTTAAATTGTCCGCTTGGTTTTTACTATAAAAATATAATCCGCATTCCGGCAGCTAGAAATGAAGCAATGGAATTCGGAAGCGCTGTCCATTATGCGTTGGAAAAATTGTTTAAAAAAATGTCCGCAGGAGATCAATTGACTGGCCGTGCAACCAAGCAATATCAGTTTTCCCCGGTGGCTGAAATGGTGGCGGATTTCGAATCATACCTGCACAGCCGTCGATCCTTTTTTACCAGTGAATCTTTTGACAGAAGATTACAATATGGAAACTTGGTACTGCGCAATTATTATAAGCACTATATTGATAACTGGAACAAGGTTGTCTCCATAGAGCGGAATATCAGCGGGGTTTCAATCAATGGCGTACCGCTAAAAGGCAAACTGGAT
Organism: Ferruginibacter sp.; assembly: GCA_039916545.1. GTDB lineage: Bacteria > Bacteroidota > Bacteroidia > Chitinophagales > Chitinophagaceae > Ferruginibacter. The sequence continues at coordinate 22,337 of JBDSLD010000204.1, read as the reverse complement.
AAGCTTGAGTTTGACGGAACGGTAGTCAATATCGTAGATTATAAAACCGGCGACCTGGAGAAGGCGCGGTCGAAATTAAAACCTCCAAATGAGGATGATCCCAACGGTGGTGACTATTGGCGCCAGGCGGTATTTTATAAAATACTGGTCGACAACTATGAACAAAAAAAATGGAAGGTGAGAAGCGTGGAATTTGATTTTATAGAACCGGGCATAGATAATAAATACTACAAGGAAAATATCCTGTTCACCGCCGCCGATGTTGAAACTGTAAAACAGCAAATTACCAATGCCTGGAGAAAGATACAGGCATGTGAATTTTACATTGGTTGCGGTAAGCACGATTGCCATTGGTGCAATTTTGTAAAAAACAACAACCTCGCGGTAGCGTTACACAGGAAGGAAAAAGAACCGGGCGGGTATTAAGGCAATTTTATCATTTACAAACTACGGCGAACAAAAGAAAGAGACTAAGTTTGCAACTTAATATCAATAAATGAAGGTCAGCCATTTACTATACCTTGCTGTTTTTATATCTGTAATATATTTTATTTCTATCATGGGTACGGGCTGCGCCCAGATAGGTTCGCCCACCGGCGGGCCAAGAGACAGCCTTCCACCAGAGTTGGTAGGCGCCAATCCCCAATTATTGACCACTGACTTTTCTGCTAACAAGATCACACTTTATTTTAATGAGTATATTGACGTAAAGGACGTGCAAAATAATGTGCTGGTATCGCCGTTTCCCAAGATCAATCCCATTATAGATTTTAAATTAAAAACCGTAACAATAAAATTAAAAGATACGCTGATACCCAATACCACTTATGCCATTAACTTCGGCAATGCCATCCGGGACAATAATGAAGGCAACCCGTTTAGAAATTTTACCTATGTTTTTTCCACCGGGAAAACGATTGATTCCCTGGAGCTCGGCGGCAAGGTCATCATCGCTGAAACCGGCAAAAAAGATAGCACTATCATCGCTTTATTATATCGGAATGTGGATGATTCTACAGTGCAAAAAAGAAAACCTGATTATGTTGCCCGGCTGGATAGTTCTGGCAATTTCACATTTACAAACCTTTCGTCGGGGAACTATAAATTATACGCATTAAAAGATGGGGACGGTGGTAAGACCTACAATTCAAAAATAGAAATGTTCGCTTTTGCCGACTCGGAAATAGTAGTGAATGGCGCAAACCCTCCTGTCACGCTATATGCCTACGTGGAAGAAAAAGACACCAGGAAAACGGCGACTGCAACGACAGTTGCCAAAGCCGCTACTGTCGCTGATAAAAAATTAAGGTACACCACATCGTTAAGTAACAATGAACAGGACTTGTTAACCGATTTTGTTATAACAGTCAACAGACCGTTGAAAACATTTGATCCTCAGAAAATAATCCTGACGGACACCAATTATAATAAAGTCGGCGGCACGCTAAGCATTGACAGCACTCAAAAAAATATTCACCTGAAGATGCCCTGGAAGGAAGACACCCACTACCGGCTGATCCTGAATAAGGACGCTATCAGTGATTCGGCCGGCATTGAATTAACGAAAGCCGACACCCTTCGTTTTGCATCAAAAAAAGAAAGTGCCTATGGTAACCTGTTGCTCCGCTTCAGCAACCTGGTAACGTCAAAACATCCGATTTTGCAATTCGTGAAGGGGGAAGATATTTATAAGTCTGTCCCGATCACCTCTGCACAATGGAACGATAAATTGTTTGTCCCTGGCGAATATGAATTAAGAATATTATTCGACGACAATAACAACGGCAAATGGGATCCGGGCAATTATGAAAAAAAGATACAGCCGGAAAAAGCCATCACGGTGGACAGCAAATTAACCATCAAGGCTAATTGGGATAATGAGCGCGATGTAAAATTGTAACCTACCTAAATTCCGTCATTCGGAATTCCACTCCGTTGAAAAAATAATCCCTGCGATTTTATCCGATGGACATTGCTGAACTCGGCACCACTGATGTCCCGGCGGGGTTTCACAGCCCGCTCTACAAATGATAAAACATGCAACCGTGCAACCCTGCTGTAGAAAAGAGTTTCGATTCCTTTGATCTTAAATGGCCGTATACCTCGTGCGATCAGAAAAGCGCCTACTATTTTTGACTGCAGGCGCCCCCAACGTCCCAGTGGGATTTTTAGTATCCAGTATTTACAATTGCTACAATTGACTATCCCTCTGGCAATCTCACTACGCTGAATTTTTGCCCGGTAAGGGCAGCCTGTTTATAGAAATTAAAAATATCTATAAATGCTTTACATAGCTCAACCCAATTAAATTTCCTGTAACAACAATTTGAAATGTGCAGCAGACCTCAATTATCCAATTATCAATTAACTTCGCCCTATGATTTTTTTTTCTTCTCTTTTAGAAAACGCGGTAAATGAATTTGCCAAACTTCCCGGTATCGGAAAAAAAACTGCGTTGCGGCTGGTTCTACATTTGATCAAACAGGATGCAGGTGACGTAACACAATTCAGTGAGGCTATTTCCAGGATGAGAGAAGAAATAAAATTCTGTAGCCGCTGTCATAATATTTCGGATACGGCACTTTGTAATATCTGCAGCAACCCTTCCCGCAAAGGTGAAATGCTATGCGTGGTAGAAAATATCCGCGACGTAATTGCCATAGAAAGCACGCAGCAATTTAACGGTGTTTACCATGTGCTCGGTGGTATTATTTCCCCACTGGATGGCATTGGTCCTGAACAACTGACCATTGATTCACTGGTGCAACGGGTAGAAAATGAAGCCATTACCGAGATCATATTTGCCCTGAATGCCAATATCCAGGGTGATACCACTATTTACTATATCAGTAAAAAATTAAAAGCATTCCCGATAAAGATCACCACTATTGCCCGGGGAATAGCCTTCGGCGGCGAGCTGGAATATGCTGATGAAATGACCCTCGCCCGTAGCATCAGCAACCGGATTCCGGTAGAAAATTTCATTGTCTCCGGCAGCTGATTTATATTTTCACTGTTCCAACATCAGTTTTTTTTCTGCAAGCAACCCTTCCCGCTTTTCTTCCGTTTCTTATATTACTTTAACCGGGTAATATACAGATGCGCAACATAAAAAAATATCTTCTCACGCTGCTGATCTCATTGGTATTAATCGTTGCAGGCGTGGGATATTACCTGTATAATAAGCCGGCCCGGGATATTAAAAATACCGATGGGTTGGAAGTTGCCGCAACCGAGCTTTATGCAACTTTTATAAAAGATTCCACAGCGGCAAAAAAAAATTACACCAATAAGATATTACAGGTATCGGGCAAGGTTAACCTTTTGTCCGAGAACCAGTTACACCAGGCCGTAGCGATGTTAAACACCAATATAGGAGGTGCGGCTATCAACTGTACGCTGGAAGGTTCGGCAGATGGCCTCAAAGCAGGAGATAGCATAATCATTAAAGGCATTTGCAATGGTATGGGCGAAGGCGACGCAGACCTTGGCATTATGGGAGATGTCTACCTGGTACGGTGTTATATTTTAAAATGATCATTAATTAAAGATCCGGTGCAGCTAATGAGCACGGGAAATTTTGAAACATAAATCCGTCGTATGATTTTAAAAAATAGAAAAAGAGGCCCGTGTACAATAATGCTATTATTAGTATCGGTATTAGCCGGCAGTTGTTATTATGACAAGGAAGAATTATTGTACCCCGGTAACAATCAACCACCCAATTGCGCGACTGCCCCAGCTTCCTTTAGCGCAGATGTGCTGCCGCTCGTAATGAGCAAATGCGCCATTCCAGGTTGTCATGATGCGACTGCCTCGGGAGGATTCACCTTTCAGAATTACAACCAGGTAAGTGCTGCTAAAGAAATGATCAATATCCAGGTGGTCATTCAAAAAACAATGCCTGCCACCGGGGCGCTACCGCCTGCAGAGATCAACATAATAAAATGCTGGATAGAAGGTGGTGGCTTAAATAATTAAAATCAAACATTAAGGATATGCTTACAAAAATCTACAGGCCAATAAAAGGGCTGGTAATAACAACCGTGATTTTACTAACGCTGATGGGTAGCGGCACGGCTCAGAAATATTACACCAAGAATGGCAACATTTCTTTTTTCTCTAAAACCAATCTTGAAAACATCAGCGCTGATAATAACCAGGTGGTGAGTGTGCTGAACACACAAACCGGTGAATTACAATTCTCCCTTATCGTTAAGAATTTTCATTTTAAAAAGGCACTGATGGAAGAACATTTTAATGAAAATTACCTGGAGAGCGATAAATTTCCGAAGGCGACCTTTAAAGGAAATATCAGTGATATAGCTAAGGTGAATTTTTCTGCATATGGTTCATACGCAGTGACCGTAACCGGAGACCTCACCATACACGGCATTACTAAAAAAGTTTCCTCCAGCGGAACTGTGACTGTAAAATCAGGGAAAATTAACGCCACTTCCAAATTCATAGCGAAGCCGTCCGATTACAACATTGCCATACCCAAACTGGTAAAAGATAATATCGCGGAGACGATCGAAGTGACGGTGAACTGCGACTATGATCAGAAAATGTAAACCTACTATTTTTATGAAACTAAAGAATAAAATACTTACAGGCGTATTAATCATCCTGGTCGCCGGAAAGGTGAGCGGTCAGGTAAAAGATACCACCGACCTGATGAATTCGCTGGAAAAAGAAGTGGCCGCGGGCTCGAAGCCTGATTATACGACGGCCACATTTAAAACAACCCGGCTCATCAATGGCCATACAGTAGAAAATGTTGGGAAGGGCGTAATGGACGTCAAAATATCTCATCGTTTTGGCACCTTAAATAAAGGCGGCTACGAATTATATGGCCTCGACAACGCTACCATGCGCATGGGCATCGATTATGGAATTACGCCATACCTGATGGTGGGGGTTGGCAGAAGTACTTATCAAAAAACATACGACGCCTTTTTTAAAATAAAGATCCTCCGGCAATCTACAGGTAAAAGGAACATGCCGGTAACGCTTAGCTATATACCTACAATCGCTTTAAAAACCCTGCACTTCGACGATCCTGATCGTAAAAATTATTATTCTTCCCGTTTATTTTATACGCATCAGTTGCTGATTGCCCGAAAATTTTCAGCCGCTACCTCGCTACAATTAATGCCCACGTTCATTCACCGGAACCTGGCTGCCACGGATGCCAACCCAAACGATATCCTGGCCATCGGTGTTGGAGGCAGGCAAAAACTGACCAAACGATTAAGTCTTAATGTTGAATATTATTACCAGCTCCCGGGCCACAAGATCGACAGCAGCACGAATTCGCTTTCCATCGGAATAGATATCGAGACCGGCGGACACGTCTTCCAGTTACATTTTACCAATTCCGTCGGCATGAGCGAACGTACATTTATTGCGGAAAATACCGGTAAATGGGGGAAAGGGGATATCCTTTTTGGTTTCAATATTTCAAGGGTATTTAACATAGGAAAAAAGCGCTAGATCATCATTCTGCATTCTGCTTGGTTTACCGCCCTTGCTCACCATTATCGCTGCTAACGGGATAATCTCTAAATCAGCCATACTATTTTGTGGTACGGCTGATTTGTTTTATTTTTGCATCCGCTTACAGGCAGATTTGTTTATTGTTCAGCCGGTAAGTTATTTTGTAACTGAACTAATAAACGAAAGCAATTCTGCCTATCTTCTCCCGGATTGATTCTCGTTTTTTAGTTTACAATTATTTTTTTGTAGTCAGTTGCAGTAGTTATGACTAATTTATTGCCGGTATGGTAGGTCAGTATCATGTTTCTGACAATGACCGGTCGTTGTTAACTGTACTTGTAATTGCACATTTGCAATCATACAATGGTTAGCAACAATTGAAAAATGATTTTATAAACTATTTAAAGATTTCCCGGTAAGAGGCGGGTTTATACTATGAAAAAAACAATTCAGGATAATCTTAAAGAAAGAATATTAATAATCGATGGCGCCATGGGTACTATGATCCAGCGGCATAAACTGGAGGAAGCAGATTACCGTGGTGAGCGTTTCAAGGATTGGCACACCGACGTTAAAGGTAATAATGACCTGTTGAGCATTACGCAACCCGCCATCATTACCGGCATTCACAGGGAATACCTGGAAGCAGGGGCGGATATCATTGAAACCAACACTTTTAGCAGCACGGTCATCGCGCAGGCTGACTACGATATGCAATCGCTGGCTTATGAATTGAATGTAGCGTCAGCAAAATGCGCAAGGATTGCTGCGGACGAATACACAGCTAAAGACCCATCCAAACAGAGATACGTTGCAGGTGCTATCGGCCCGTTGAATAAAACATTGAGCCTGTCCCCGGATGTAAATAACCCTGGTTACCGGGCGGTTAGTTTTGATGAAGTGGCAGCTGCTTACACCGAACAAATAAAAGGACTGATTGAAGGAGGTGTAGATTTGTTATTGATTGAAACTATTTTCGATACACTGAATGCGAAAGCCGCCATCTATGCTGCTAAAAAACATTTCAGGCAGGCAGGAATTCCTGAATTACCTATTATGATCAGCGGCACCATTACGGATGCCAGTGGCCGCACGCTAAGCGGACAAACACTGGAAGCTTTCTATGTATCGGTAATGCATGCCAACCCGTTAAGTGTAGGGTTAAACTGTGCGCTCGGAGCGGCAGAAATGCGTCCGCACATTGAAGAGCTGTCACAAATATCGGGTTGCTATACATCTGCCTATCCAAATGCGGGTCTGCCAAATGCCTTCGGAGAGTATGATGAGCAACCACATGAAACGGCACATATTATTGAAGAGTGGGCCGCGAATGGCTGGTTGAATATTGTTGGCGGATGCTGTGGTACAACACCCGACCATATTAAACATATTGCGGATGAAGTGGCTAAATTTAAGCCAAGGGTGTTGCCTGTATTGGAAGAGGCGTTGTAAGGATAGATAAGTACGATAAATTTTTTTGGCAAATGCTACAGGAATAGCACCCTGCATAAATATTAATAAATAATGAGCGATCAGATACATATTAAACCCTTTTTGAGGTTAAGCGGATTAGAACCTTTGGTTGTTCGCCCGGAAACGAATTTTGTAAACATTGGTGAGCGTACAAACGTCACCGGTAGTAAAAAATTCGCCCGCCTGATCAGGGAAGGTTCCTACGAACAGGCTTTGAGCGTTGCCCGCCAGCAGGTAGAAAGCGGTGCGCAGATAATCGACATTAACATGGATGATGCACTGCTGGAAGGTGTTCAGGCCATGACCACTTTCCTTAACCTGGTGCAAGCTGAGCCTGATATTGCCAGGATACCGATCATGATCGACTCATCTAAATTCGAGATCATCGAAGCCGGGCTGAAATGTGTACAAGGTAAGTGCATTGTGAATTCGATCTCAATGAAGGAAGGGGAGGCTAAATTTATCGACCAGGCTTTTATTTGTAAAAGCTATGGCGCATCTGTCATTGTAATGGCATTCGATGAAGTGGGACAGGCCGATACAAAACAACGCAAAATAGAAATCTGCCACCGTGCTTATAAAATATTAACTGAACAGGTTGGCTATGATCCGCAGGATATTATTTTTGATCCAAATATCTTCGCGATCGCTACCGGTATTGAAGAGCACAACAACTACGCGGTTGATTTTATTGAAGCCACCAAAGAAATAAAACGGCTAATGCCGCTTACCAAAGTAAGTGGTGGTGTAAGTAATGTGTCTTTTTCTTTTAGGGGAAATGACCATGTACGGGAAGCCATACACAGCGTATTCCTTTATTATGCCATCAAGGCGGGCATGGATATGGGCATTGTAAATGCAGGTCAGTTAGTAGTGTATGATGAGATAGAACCAACCTTGCGTGACCTTTGTGAAGACGTGATCCTGAACCGTAACAATGACAACAATGAAGCTACTGAAAAACTGATCATCCATGCGGAAAAAGTAAAGGCAAAAGGTAAGGTAGAAATAAAAGATGAAAAGTGGAGAAATGATCCTGTTGAAAAACGCCTGTCACATTCGCTTGTGAATGGTATCACCGATTATATCGATGCGGATACGGAAGAGGCCAGGCTTAAATATCCAAAACCTTTAGATGTAATTGAAGGTCCACTGATGGACGGAATGAATATAGTCGGTGACCTTTTTGGTGCAGGTAAAATGTTTTTGCCGCAGGTAGTAAAAAGTGCCAGGGTGATGAAGAAAGCGGTGGCTGTACTTACGCCTTTTATTGAACAGGAAAAAGAAGACAGGAAGCAGGCGCATATTACTGCCGGCACTATCAATGAAGAATCCGCGGGTGCTGCAAAGATCCTGCTGGCAACCGTAAAAGGTGATGTGCATGATATTGGAAAAAACATAGTCGGCGTAGTACTGGGTTGTAATGGTTATGATATAATTGACCTGGGCGTAATGGTAGCGACAGAAAAAATACTCGATGCTGCCGATAAAAATAATGTTGATATAATCGGGCTGAGCGGACTGATCACGCCATCGCTCGATGAGATGGTTCACGTGGCGCATGAGATGAAACGCCGCGGAATGCTGCAACCTCTGTTAATCGGGGGCGCCACTACTTCGCGTATGCATACAGCGGTAAAGATCGCGCAGCAATATGATAACGGTGTGATACATGTGCTGGATGCGAGCCGTAGTGTAACCGTTGCCGGTAGTTTGTTAAGCAAAGAATTAAAACCGGATTTTTTGCAGGGCATCAAGAAAGAATATGACAAACTGAAAGAAGATTTTGCGAACAAAAAAACAGTAAAGAATTACCTGCCCTTTGAACAGGCGCAAAAAAATACGGCCAAAATTGACTGGGAAAATTTTACTCCTGTCGCGCCCACATTTACGGGCACAAAAGTTTTTGAAAATTATGATCTTGCCGAAGTAGCAGAGTACATTGATTGGCAACCATTTTTTATTGCCTGGGAAATGCATGGCAAATTTCCTCAAATTTTAAGTGATGAAATAATCGGTGCCGCCGCGACAAATTTATACAAGGATGCACAAAAATTATTGAAACAAATAATTGATGAAAAATGGCTGACGCCACGAGGAGCGATTGGGTTTTGGCCCGCTTCTAAAATTGCACCCGATACTGTTGCGGTACATACCGAAGGTGGAGATATTAACCTGGAATTTTTGCGCCAGCAAATAAAGAAAGCTGCAGGACAACCTAATTTATCGTTGGCTGATTTTATAAAAAGTCCAGCGGCAACACCCGGTGAAGCAACAGATTTTATCGGTGCCTTTGCTGTTACGATCGAAGGGATTGAAACGCATATCAAAAAATTTGAAGAGAATTTAGACGACTACAATAAAATAATTTTACAGGCGCTGGCAGACCGTTTAGCGGAAGCATTTGCTGAATTGCTTCATAAAAAAACAAGGCTCGAATACTGGGGTTATGCGACAGGTGAACATCTAACGAACGAGCAATTGATCAAAGAAGAGTACCTGGGTATTCGCCCGGCGCCCGGCTACCCCGCCTGCCCCGACCATACAGAGAAATACAAATTATTTGACCTGTTGGGTGGAAAGGAAGCGACTGGTATTATATTAACGGAAAGCCTGGCAATGTATCCCGCTTCCTCTGTGAGCGGATGGTATTTTGCAAATCCTGAAAGCAAATATTTTGGAGTGGGTAAAATTGAAAAGGACCAGGTGATCGATTATGCTGCGCGCAAAGGGATGCCGCTGGGAGAAATAGAACGCTGGTTAAGGCCGGTGTTGGAATATGAAGCCTGAGTTAAATGAGACCTGAGAGATAAAATACAAGTTCATAAAAGGAAACAGCTATTACCTTGATTTTATAACCATGGTTTTCGTCCACTTATCGTGCCAGGGATGGCCTCCAAATCCGCTCAGCGCTTCGAATGGTACGAGGCGACAAAGTGATCTTAGCAGGCTGTCCTTAAAACTAAGTTCAGTGCCATCTTCACGAATGGCCCGTGTGCCTGTTATCAGTTTACCAAGCGTATACCCTTTGAATAACTTTTCGCAAAGCGTATAATATACAATATAATTCAGGTATCCGATAAGGAGCAAAATGAAAAAATATCCTCCTGTATTGCCTTGTGCCACTGCGTCATTTAAAAATTCCGGCGAGATCGCAGCCAGGGCCATTCCTATCACCATCCCGGTTAAAAAGCTTAATCCAAAACGCATCAGGATATTATCGATCAGGAAATTTAAAAACCGTTGCCCGGTAGTCGCATGAACAAATTGAAAGTAGGCATCGTCTATATTGGCCAGGTAATCAACCTGGTTGGTCTCTTCTTGTGATGGCAGGTTGTTTTCCAAAATATTTATTTGAATAAAAGTTAATAACGCGGTTTCCTGCATTTTATTTTCAACAGCTTTGAACAAGTCCGGGAGATAATATTTTCGAATGCGATTAATTGTGTCCCAGCCACAACATCAGCAATTTGTTGAAGTGTCACAAATATATAAACGGTGCAATGCACTTATTTTATAGCAGGAAGACAAGATCCACTCCCGAAGGTTCAAAGCAATACTTACAGGTATCTCTTTATCTTAGCTCATAATACCGACAATTTTAAAGTTATAAAAACTAACTTAAAAGAAACAATGGCTATATAACTGTCATTTTAAATTATTGTACCAATAGTTTTTACCAATAAAAAATAAAAAATAAATCATGTAGCTTTACCCTCCTAAATAATTTTTATGCGCATCATTTCTTACAACGTTAACGGCATACGGGCCGCATTAAAAAAAGGTTTTATCGATTGGCTGAAAACAGATCCTGCCGATGTTATTTGCCTGCAGGAAACAAAGGCTACAAAAGATGATGTGGATGTAAAACAACTGGAAGCCCTGGGTTTTGAGCACCATTGGTTCAGTGCAGAAAAAAAAGGTTACAGCGGCGTAGCCGTATTTACAAAGATAAAACCAGATAACGTTTGCATTGGTTGCAATATCCCGCTAAGTGATGCGGAAGGACGGGTGATACAGTTGGATTTTGGAGATATCAGGCTGATCAATGCTTACTTTCCTTCAGGCACCAGCGGCGATCTCAGGCAAAAATTTAAATATGAATGGCTGGATGAATTCCACCTTTACCTGGATGAGCTCAGGAAAAAATACCCTAAATTAATTTTATGTGGCGACTATAATATCGCCCATGAGGAAATCGATATTCACGACCCGAAAGGGAATAAGAAAAGCAGTGGTTTTTTACCGGAAGAGCGGGCCTGGATGACAAAATTTTTAGGGGCCGGCTGGATAGATACCTTCCGCGTATTTCACCAGGAACCTCACCGATACAGTTGGTGGAGCCAGCGCTTTCCTACCGTGAGATTAAATAATAAGGGTTGGCGCATAGACTACATTACCGTGACAGACCCGTTGAAGGATCAACTGGTTAATGCCGATATCTATCCGGATGTAAAACACAGTGACCATTGCCCGATATTTTTAGAGGTCAAGGCTTAATGGACTCACCCGATAATTGATAAAATGGCCAGTTCGCCTGCACTATTTACCATCCTTTGCATCCTGGCTAAATTTATTTTCCACTGTTTTCCATAAGGCAGCTTACCTTTCCGTACCTGATCAACAAATTGTATTGCTATGGAAGTTTTAATTTTTATTGCCCTTGTAATTATTATCATTCTATTATTCAACATCAAAGCAAAGCAAAAGGAAACAGCCAGCAATACGCATCAAAGTTTTTTATCCTTAAAAAAAGAGCTGGTTGAACTAAAAGAAGCCGCAGAAAAAACACCCGTACGGGCTGAACCCCTACAACCGAAAGAGGAAGAAGTAATACAATGGCGGCCAAACAAACCCCCACAAACGATAGCTCCAATCCCCACACCTGCACCCCTTGAAATAAAGCCGCTTGCAAAGGAAGAAAAAATTATTCCGCTGGTTACCAGGCCCGTTGTCATAGAAGAAATCCCACTTGTTGTGGAGCCGGCAACACAACCTATACAAGCTACTCCTGAAGAAGGCTGGTGGGATAAATGGCTGCGCAACAATCCTGATCTTGAAAAATTTATTGGCGAAAACTTAATCAATAAAATCGGCATTACCGTATTGGTTTTGGGCATCGCTTTTTTTGTAAAATATGCCATCGACCAGGATTGGATCAAAGAAGGTGGCCGTGTGAGCATTGGCATAGCGTGTGGCATTGTACTTATCGGCCTGGCACATTATTTACGCAATTCCTACCGCTCATTTAGCTCCGTATTGGCAGGTGGAGGTATCGCTGTATTTTATTTTACCATCGCCTTTGCTTTTCATCAATACCAGTTTTTTTCACAGGCTACAGCATTTGTAATAATGGTTATTATCACCATCTTCGCAGTAGTACTCTCGCTTTTGTATGATAAACAGGAACTGGCAGTAATAGCTGCCATCGGTGGTTTTATCACACCTTTTTTGGTAAGCACAGGCAGCGGAAATTATGTTGTACTGTTTACTTACCTCCTCATTCTTAACATTGGTATGGTTGCACTTGCCTATTTTAAAAAATGGTATGCAATCAATGTGATCGCACTTTTTTTCACCCTGATCATTTATGGCGCGTGGCTGGTGCAAAGCACGACATCCGGAGCTGCATTCCTGTTTTATAAAAACGCTTTGCTGTTTGCAACTGCATTCTATTTGCTGTTCCTTGGCATGAGCATGATCTATAACATTCGTACCCGGCGGCCTTTCAAAACATTTGATTTTTCATTACTGATGTTGACCACGTTTAGCTATTACGCGGCGGGCATGACCAGTTTACATTTTTGGAATGAAGGTGCTTACCAGGGGTTATTTACCATTGCAGCAGGTGTCGTGAATTTTGCCCTTGCGGGGTATTTTTATAAAACCAATAAAGGAGATAAAAATTTATTATACCTGCTCATTGGCCTTACGCTTACCTTCATTTCTCTCTCGGCACCTGTACAGTTACATGGGCACACCATTACTTTATTCTGGAGCGCAGAGTTTGTTTTGGTCTACTGGTTGCACCAGCGCAGCGGGATCAGGGTTTTCAAATATTCTTCTTTTGTTATCATGGTACTGATGCTGATCAGCCTCGGGATAGATTGGGGAAAAGCAAATGATCTCAACGATAACCACCTAACGATAATTTATAAAAACTTACAGGGGTTTGTTACCAATATTGTAGCAGTACTGGCCTTTACGATCTATGCGGTTTTGTTACGCAAAGAAAAAAATACACCGGTCTATGTTGCGGGTATAAAAAATAATGTAGCTGCCACGCTTGTAATAATGGTTGCTGCCGTAATACTTTACCTGACCTGTATATTTGGAGTCAATCTTTATTTTTACAATAATCAATACCTGGATGTACCGAATACCTGGCACCAGCTAATTACCTATTTATTCACAGGATTACTCTTATGGGTGATCCGAAAATACCAGCTAAGCGTAAATGTCATATTGCGTGTGTTACTGATCGCAGGCTGTGTTGTCATGTACCTGTTAAGTACTGTCTATGTAATTGCGCTTAGGAATGGAGTATTACTCGGTCAATATTCAATCTTACAGTTATGGGTACACTGGCTGGCTGCGATAACCTTGCTCTATTTAATATACCTGGCCATCTCACTCTACAGAAAAAATACCGCATCTTTTTTACGTGCAGACAATTTTTTCATCTGGCTGATCAATATTGTACTGATCACATTTTTTAGCATGGAATGTATGCATGCGTATATCTTTATTACAGCGCGGGTTCAAAATACGGACACGTCGCTACAACAATATTTAAAAGCGGGACTAACAATTGTGTGGGCCCTGTGCTCCTTTGCAATCATGTGGCTGGGCATGAAACATAAATACAAAACCCTGCGTATTATCTCGCTGGTACTTTTTTTATCGGCCCTCATAAAATTATTTTTATTTGATATCCGCAATATTTCTGAAGGCGGGAAAATAGCGGCCTTTATTATGCTGGGAATATTACTACTGATCATTTCCTTCATGTACCAAAAACTTAAAAAAATTATTATTGATGATACGGCTCAGTAAAATATTATTTGCATTAAATGTAATTTGCCTGGCACCTTTGCTATCTTCCGGTCAGGATTTTAAATTTACTGCTGAATTAGGCGCAGTTGATACTACCGGCTTTTACGCTATTCCAATATTGTCTAAACTTTCCGCCTACATAAGAACTGACTTTGCTGATATCCGGATCGCTGATAAAAATAAGCGCTGGGTACCGCACATTATACAACAAGGCAAGTCTCCGTTAATGGAGGATTTGTTTACGGCTTTTCCAATTATGCAAAACACGGTTACTGATAGTGGTAAAAATTTATTGGTTATAGAAAATACCAGGAGCGAAGGCATTTATAATTTAAAGCTTTTTTTGAAAAATTCCGCGGTAAGTCGCACCGCGATGCTAAGCGGGAGCAACGATCAACACGATTGGTTTATAATTGACGATAAGATAGCCATCAGCCGAAGTTATGAAATGGTGAAGGATGAATACCTGCAGGAAATAAATTTTCCGTTGACAAAATATCGTTACCTGAAGATAATCATAGACAATATGCACAATGATCCTTTGCAGGTTACAAGGGCAGGATTTTATGCGCAGCCTTATAAAAAATCAACCAATTATGAGGATAACCCGGCGCCAACATTTACACAAAAAGATAGCGGCAATTATTCTTACGTCGAAGTGCGGCAACCAGGTAACTACCACTTCGATAAAATATCTTTAAGCATAAGTGGCTCTAAATTTTATAACCGCGATTTGCAAATTTGCTATCCCGACTTTGGGAAGAACAATATCGCGAAGCCTGGTTTGATCATGGGCAGTTTTAAATTGCTGTCTGCATTGCCTGCAACATTTGAATTACCAAGAACAAAAACAGCTTTGTTTTTCATTGTAATTAAAAATGCAGATAATCCGCCGTTGAAAGTAGATAAAGTTTATACGCAACAACAAACAGTCTCATTGATAACTTACCTGGAGCAGGGGAAAAAATATGATCTCCTGATGAACGACTCATTGGCTTCATTTGCGGATTATGATTTGCAAACATTTAAAGACAGCATCACCATGATACGCCCCTTGAATTATACAAATGTACACGCAATTGAAAAAGCAAAAACAGAGCATACTGCCGGCAATAAAAACCAGTGGATATGGCCGGTGATTATTTTCGCAGGACTGGTATTAAGTTTTTTAACCTACCGGCTGATAGCAGACATGAATAAATCAAAAAAATAATTAGCTAAATATAATGGCCATGATCATTTATAATATCACAATAAAAGTTGACCCCTCCATACAAGACGAATGGCTTGCCTGGCTCAAAGAGGTACACATCCCGGATATCCTGAACACGGGTTGTTTTACCAAAGCCAATATTTTGCGATTACTTGAAACAGATGATACAGACGGGCCCACTTACGCTGTACAATATCACGCAGAAAGCAAAGCGATTTATAACCGGTATATAGAAAAATTTTCAGTCATTCTAATGCAAAAATCTTTTGAAAAATGGGGTGATCACTTCCTGTCATTTCCCTCGGTATTGCAGGTTGTTAATTAAATGTGCGAAATAAAAAATTCCGCTTTGTTAAATAAAAAACTTTTCAACATTCGCACCAAATGCACGTGGGATGCGGATTTGCAACCAATGATCCCTAAAACCCTTTCCAGCAAAGGGTTCCAGGGATATCCGAAAGTAAGACGACCGCTTTTTGAAAAAGGGCTGTTTGCTCAAACCCCTTATTCCTTGCGGTTTCCAGCGTTTTTTAAACAATAAAAGTGAGAGAAAAAACTTTGTCGCAATTAAAAACCGTTTATATTTGTTGCAGTAAAAAATTCAAAAAACTTAATTATGAACAAAGCAGAATTAATCACGAAAATTGCTGATGATGCAGGCATTACAAAAACACAAGCTAATGCAACTTTAGATTCATTTGTAGAAGCAGTAACAAAAACTTTGAAAGGTAATGGAAAAGTTACTTTAGTTGGTTTTGGTACTTTCTCTGTATCAAAGAGAGCAGCCCGTAACGGACGTAATCCACAGACTGGTGCTGTTATTAAGATCAAAGCTAAAAAAGTAGCTAAGTTTAAAGCCGGTAAAGAATTATCTGCAAAATTGTAATGATTGCCCAACCACATTAAAAAGGCAAGACGTAAGCATACGTCTTGCTTTTTTGTCTTATTCCTTATCACTTAAATTACAAATACTATTATGGGACGCGGAGATATTAAAACAAAAAAAGGTAAGATCGCCAATGGCTCTTTTGGAAAATCAAGACCAGCCAAACCAGTGAAAAAAACTGAAGCAGCGGTAGCAAAAAAGACTGTTTAGATGGAATTATTGAAAGTTGAATTATTGATAAATTGACAGCTCGTTGCCAAAGTAATGTGTTCAATTTATCAGCAATTCAACTTATCGGTTTTGGCCCAAGAAAGAAACTTTATCAGGGAGCGAGCCGCTCTATTTTCCAGGAGCCATTTTCCTGTAAGGTATATTGCAGACGATCATGGAGGCGACTTGACCTCCCCTGCCAGAATTCCACCTGGTTGGGTTTAACCCGGTAACCACCCCAATGCCCCGGACGGGGTATCGGCTGATCAGCAAATTTTTGCTGGTACTTCAGCACATTATCTTCAATCACTGACCTGTTTTCAATGATATTGCTTTGTGGTGATGCCCATGCTCCTATCCGGCTACCTTCAGGCCTCGAAGCGAAATAACTGTCACTTTCCTCAGTGGATACTTTTTCAGCGACGCCTTCTATCCTTACCTGGCGCTCTAATTCCTTCCAAAAAAACACCATGGCCACCTTTGGATTTTTGGCAAGTTCATTTCCTTTATTGCTCGTATAGTTTGTAAAAAATACAAAGCCGTTTTCATCGTAGCCTTTTAATAAAACTATCCTTGCCGAAGGTTTACCATCCAGTGTGGTTGTAGCCAAGGTAAAGGCATTTACCTCATCGATCGCGCTACTAATTGCATCCTGCCACCACCTGCCAAACTGGTTGAGCGCATTTGTTTCCACTTCAGTCTCCTGCAGGGTCTGCAATATATAGTCCTTTCTAATACCGGCGATATTACTCATTTCAAAATTGGTTTAACCCACAACGCAAAACGGTTGTGGTTAAAGCAAAATTAAAAGATAAAAGTGGGTAAAAATAATGATTACAGGTTCCTGAATAATTCCTGTGCTTTTGCACCAATGATTGGCATGGGCTTTTCTTCGCCGTTAATGGCTGCTATCAATCCGATTATCCAAAGCACTAAAAAAGCGAGTCCGCCAATAGATAAGAAAATACCCAGGAAAGGTATAATGGCCGTTACGATCATTATTACTACCTGGTAACCGACTGCGCAGATCATTAAAAATAATGTTTGCCGCAAATGGTAGCTCCCCAGGGAAGTTTTATTTGGACTGTGTATTGCAAAATAAGAAATCAGCCATCCGATCAGTGTTAGGTAACTTACTATCGCTGCTGTTTTGCCGTTGTCCGCCTGTGTTGTCATGATCAATTAGTTTAGTTTAGTTTTTGAGAAAAAAGCCGGCTTCTTCGCCAGCAAAATTTGATGTGGCGGTTAAAGTATGCAAACTAAAGGATGATTGCAACCATTTTATAATATTAATTTTTTTTTTGAAGATGTACGGTGCTGTATCTTCCGATCTCTTCCTGCGCATTTTCCAGTAAACTTTCCAGTTCCGCAATGCGGCTGTTTTGCTGTTGCAGCAATAGGTTACGGTTATTAACCTCTGTCAATTGTGTTTGGAGGTCGGCCAGTTGGGATTGTAAATATGTATACTCCTTATTGAGGTTTTGAAGCCTGTCTTCTGCATTTGTGTCATTGGGAACATGCTGTTGCCTGCCGGTCGTTCTGTAAACAGATCCTGCAACCTGTTGTTGCAAATCATTGAGGTAACGGCGCAGGTCCTTTAATTCATTTAGCTGGTTGTCAACGCTGCTTCGCTGTTCGTTCGCTTCAGATAGCATCGTTTGCAACATCCCGATCTCGTTATCCCGACTGCTTATTATCCTGGCGTATTCATCCAGCCTGGCTTCCTGGCTTTTATTTTCAGACATCAGTTTTCTAAAAGCCATTGCTAAATCAATATTGCCGCTGTCTTCCATTGTTATTTCTATTATGCCGGCTATTAACGAATTTTATAAAATAAAAGTTTATTCCTTACGCAAAAACAACTGAATGTTTATCACCAGGCTTGCAGCGTTTTATTAATTTTAGAATAACTAAATTTTTGCTGCCTGGTTTATTGGTTAAGGTCGATAAATTACATAAAAAAACTCCCGGTGTTAAACGGAAGTTTTTAAAAATTATTTTTAGTTAGCCTTTTACCAATGTCCCAACTCTTTCGCCGGCGACCACTCTTAATAAATTGCCAGGCCTGTTCATATCAAATACGATGATCGGCAGCTCATTTTCCATACACAAAGTAAATGCGGTCATATCCATTACTTTCAAATTTTGGGTGATGCATTCCGCAAAAGAAATATTGGAATATTTAGTCGCGGAAGGATCTTTTTCAGGATCAGCTGAATAAATCCCATCTACCCTTGTGCCTTTTAAAATAACTTCCGCCTGGATCTCAATCGCCCTTAAAGACCCTGCAGTATCGGTGGTAAAATATGGATTGCCGGTACCTGCGCCAAAGATCACTACCCTTCCTTTTTCCAAATGCCTCATGGCCCTGCGCCGGATATATGGCTCTGCAATCTGCTCCATTTTAATAGCGCTTTGCAGGCGCGTATAGACCCCTGCTTTTTCCAGGGCGCTTTGCAGTGCCATTCCATTTATTACGGTGGCGAGCATTCCCATATAGTCACCCTGCGCCCGTTCAATACCGGTTTCAGCTTCATTCATACCACGATAAATATTGCCGCCGCCGATAACAATGGCCACCTGGACACCTAAATCAACTACGCTTTTAATATCCTCGGCATAGCGTTTCATCACATCGCTGTCTAACCCAAAATTCTTATTGCCCATTAATGATTCACCGGAAAGCTTTAAAAGTATGCGCTTAAATTTGGGTAACATCTGCTTAAAATTTTTTGCGAAGATATATTTTTAAAAATTGTTTCCCTGTCTTTATTGAAATTTATCATTTGCATTTTTTTTATACTAATAGGTCTTAAAAATGCTGATTCTTTTACGGACCCGGCCGGTCTGTTCTCATTATTAATGGGCATTTTTTGAGCTCACAGAAGTCCCGGCGTAAATATCACGGATCCTTCCATCCGGGCAATTGGGGCACAAAAAAAGCGAAACAATCGTTTCGCCTTACTAATATATTTAAAGAGATTAACCTAATGCTACCCTTTTAAATTCTATAACCTTTAAATCAGCATCTGTACTTTTCAGGTAGTCCGCAACGCTCTTACTATTGTCCTTTACAAATGCCTGGGCAAGTAAAGTGTTGTCCTTGAAAAATTTATTTACTTTTCCCACGGCGATTTTTTCTGCCATTTCAGCGGGCTTTCCTTCTGCTTTGATCTGCTCGATCGCAATGGCTCTTTCCCTGGCAACTGTTTCCGGAGAAATGGATGTTTCATCAACAGCCAATGGATTCATCGCGGCAATTTGCATAGCCACATCTTTACCTGCATCTCCTGCATTTTTATTAAAGCCTACCAACACGCCCATACGGTTAGCACCATGTATGTAAGATGCTACGTAATCAGCGTCCACTCTTTCAAATTTAATAGCGATCTTTTCACCGATAGCAGCCAGTTTATCATTTACCAGTTCTGCTACTTTTGCGCCGTTAATTTGTACCTCATTCAACTCATCAGCCGATTTAACATCACTCGAAATAGCGGCATCCATGATACTTTGTGAAAAAGCTACAAACTCAGGATTACGGCTTACAAAGTCTGTTTCGCAACTAACGCAAACAATCATACCGGTCTTATTGTCGGTAGATGTTTTGGCCAAAATAACGCCTTCTTTTGCTTCACGGTCGCTACGCTTTGCAGCTACTTTTTGGCCATGCTTGCGGAGCCAGTCGATGGCAGCTTCAAAATCGCCATTGCTTTCTGTTAATGCTTTACGGCAGTCTAACATGCCGGCACCGGTTGATTGGCGCAATTTATTAATGTCTGCTGCTGTTATTGTTGCACTCATGATAATATTTTTAACTACAAAAATCCACCTGCTGTAACACAAATGAATTTTTGCAAAATTGTAAAATGTTTTATTTAAGAACTATAACCAGGAGTGTAGCAAAACCGTCAATTATAATAACATTCTCACTATTCTCCTGAATTCCCTTCCGTTTATTTTTAGGAAGGATGGGACGGGCTGCTGATTACCTTGGTCCGGTTCCGCCACCACCTGCCGGCCTTCTGCCACCAGCACCTGGTCCCGGAACGCGACGTTTAGTCGGCGCAGCACCTCTTGCTCTTTTATTCCTGTCGTCACCACCGTCAGCTTTTTGTTCAAAACGGGATGCTTTTGATTCTGCGCTTTCCTCGTTGTCGCCGCTGCTATCATCATCATCTTTTTCTGCCTGGCGCTCCGCCAAACCTTCTGCGATAGCCGCTGCGATATAATTTACAATAATGGCGATCGATTTTGTCGCATCATCATTTGCCGGTATAGCGAACTCAACTTTGTTTGGATCACAGTTGGTATCCACCATTCCAAATGTAGTAATATTCAAACGCTTCGCTTCTGCCAGGGCAATGTGCTCATGGCCAATATCCACTAAGAATAAAGCGGCAGGTACACGGCTGATCTGCGCGATACCACCCAATACTTTTTCCATTTTTTCCTTATCACGTGTAAGTGTCAGGCGTTCTTTCTTTGTCAGGTTATCGATGCTTCCGTCATTCAGCATTTTTTCGATGCTCTGCATTTTCTTAACACTCTTACGAACCGTGTTAAAATTTGTAAGCATACCACCCAGCCAGCGTTCTGTTACAAAAGGCATGTTGATACGTTTTGCACAATCAGAAACGATTTCTTTTGCCTGCTTTTTAGTAGCAACAAACATGATCTTCTTACCACTTTTGGCAATTGATTTTAATGCGGCAGCCGTTTCCTGCAAACCTTCTACGGTTTTGTTCAGGTCGATAATGTGAATACCTTTTTTCTCAGCAAAAATGTAAGGCAACATTTTAGGGTTCCACTTCTTTTTTAAGTGACCAAAGTGAACACCTGCTTCAAGAAGTTGCTGTTGTAAGGAAGTATTATTTTCCATTTTTTATTATTAAGTATTTTAATGAATAGTGAGCGTGTGTTGAGTCAATTCTTGATACTTGATTCTTGATACTTGATTATTGATACTTGATACTTGATACTTGATTCTTGATTTCAATTCAGAGAGAATACTTTTTCAGTATCCAGCATCCAGCATCCAGTATCTTGATCTTATCCAGTATCCAGGATCTGCCCCAATTACCTTTTCGAGAACTGGAAGCTTTTCCTTGCTTTTTTACGACCTGGTTTCTTACGCTCTACGGCACGTGGATCTCTTTTCAGTAACCCTGCTGCTTTTAAGGCCGGGCGATAATCAGCACTTACTTCGAGCAATGCACGCGCAATACCCAATTTGGTTGCTTCTGCCTGGCCTTTGATTCCACCACCCTGCGCATTGATAACAATATCAAATTTGTCTGCAGCTTCCACTGTTTTAAGCGGTGATTCTACCTGGTTTTGCAGGTAAACCAGTGAAAAGTAGTTTTTGTAATCCTTGCCATTGATCGTTATTTTACCATCACCCTTGCTTAAGAACACACGGGTTACAGCCTCTTTACGACGACCAACTGCATTTTTTTGTTTTTCCATTATTTCAATTTGAAAATTTGAAAACCTGAAAATTTGTAATAATTGTTAACAAATTTTCAATTCAACTATTTAGTGATTAAAATTTAAGTTCAGCAGGTTTTTGTGCAGTATGAGGGTGATCTGTACCAACATAGACGAACAATTTTTTGTACATCTTACGGCCCAAACGATTTTTTGGAAGCATGCCTTTGATCGCTCTTTCGATGATCACTTCCGGCCTGCGCCTTAAAAGGTCTTTGGCAACTTCTTCTTTACGGCCACCCGGGTAACCGCTAAAGTTGTCATATATCTTTTCGTCCATCTTATTGCCGGTCAATTTGATCTTATCACAATTGGTTACAATAACAAAGTCTCCGCAATCAACGTGGGGAGTGTAATAGGCCTTATTCTTGCCACGAAGAATTGCCGCAATCCTGGAACACATACGTCCAACGGTTTGATTAGTACCATCAATCACATACCAGTTGTGAATAACGGTAGCCTCGTTCGCATGTTTGGTGGTGAAATGTAGTTTACTCATTGTATTTATTT
>JBDSLD010000203.1:0-5825 GCA_039916545.1 Ferruginibacter sp. | reverse complement strand
AATAAAGTAATCCCGGTGATCGTTATCACCGGGATTTTTGACCTTACCCCCCGCCCTCTCCAAAAGAGAGGGAGCTTTACCCTGGTAGAAAATGGACTATGGTGAACCTAAATTTGACAATATCATTCAGGTTCAATATCAAACTAAGAAATAAAGAAGTAGCAGTTTCAAAGATGGAGAAATTGGAACTAACGATGATAGTCTTTCGATAAGAAATGTTTTAAACAGGGAATAAAAGAGTGCATCATCCAAAGAGTCTGGCTCCCTCCCTTTTGGAGAGGGCTGGGGGTGAGGTTAATTCTTGCCCGCTTCTTTAAAGCAGGCCAGGAGACCGGGCATCAAATTAATCAATATCAGGTATCCGGCATCCGCGTCTCCCTCCAATCCTCACTTTCCTTTGTTATCTTCGCAATTCTATCAGCCAGGCCATCGTTCTCCTTCGGGAGGAAGGAAAGTCCGGACAGCAAAGGGCAGCACACCGGTTAAGCGCCGGGTTCCGATTCATTTCGGGAACAGACAGTGCCACAGAAAATAACCGTCTTTTGTCGCATAGCCGGACATTGTTCGCTACCCGGCAAAAGATAAGGGTGAAAACGTGAGGTAAAAGCTCACGGTTATTGTGGGTAACCACAATAGGGGGTAAACCTTGTGCGCTGTAATGCCATGTACACCAGCGCCGGAGAGCGGCCCGCTCGATGTTCAGGTTCAGCCTAAACTGCGTTGAAGGGTAGGCAGCAAGATCATAACAGTAATGTTATGGCAAGATAAATGATGGCCATCCGTCTTTGGCGGGACCACAGAATCCGGCTTATCGGCTGATAGATTTTTATTTTCATAGTTTTGAAACTGCACCGGTCTTCCATTTTCCACTTTTCAGGTAGATAAAGGAACACAGGAAAATGGTCGTCCAATAAACGAGCTCATTGCTCCAGGCAACTGCCAAAGAGATATAATGTACTTTCATAAATACCCAGGTATAGCTCATATACATAATCAGCGAAACGATCTCAATTGCCAGGTTCATCCGGGTTTTACCGGTTCCTGTTATTCCGTTCAGCCAGATATTGCCGATACTCATAAAAAGCAACCCGATACTCACCATCCGTAATACAGGTATGCCTTCAGCTACAAATTTTTTGTCCTGTCCGAATAAGCCAAAAAATTCTCCCGGAAATATATTGACGATCAGGCACATCACGACACAGCAACTAAAACTCAGCAACATTATTTTACTGATTGCCAGTATCACCTTGTCTTCCTTTTTTTGCCCCATTAAATTGCTCACCATATTATTGCAGGTTGCCGCAAACGCCCATACAAATACGCCTACCATGCCAAATACATTGCGCATGGTATTACTGATCGCTTTGGCGGCTACGCCCCGGTCTTCTATCAAAATAAAAAAGGCGAACCAGGTACTCACGCTTATCACATACTGCAAAATAAGTGGAGCTGAAACCTTTACGATCTCATTTGTTTTCGTTTTGTCGTACGTATAATTTTTCAGCAAACCATATTGCTTTTGCAAACCAGTTTTGTACAATACAATAAAAACTACCGCAAATCCAACCGCTTCAGAAATTATGGATGCCAGGGCGGCTCCGTTAAAGCCCATTTTCGGAAAACCCCAGTTGCCAAATATCAGCAGGTAATCAAGCAATATGTTTAACAAGGCTTCGATGATAAAGCCAATCATCAGGTAGCGGCTGTTAAGGGACGAGACTAAAAACGCATTGCCCATTTGAAACAGGTACAAAAAAGGAAGTCCGAGGATCCTGATTTTTAGAAAACTCATTTCCATCGGGTAGGAGCCCGGGGCGGCAACGCGCTGCATGATATAAGGTGCTACAAACCAGGTAACAAAAATACCTGCCGCCGCAAATTGTAAACTCACCCGCATGCCCTGGCCCAAAATGATCCTGAAGGCACCGGTATCGCCGCTTCCTGCGTATCTTGAAAACACGGATTGCATGCCACTATTAAGCCCGTTGCCGGCTACGGCGAAGATCAGGTAGAACACACTTGTGATGCCCGCATTACCTAACGCCTCTGTACTTAAATTGCCTAAAAAAATATTGTTGGTCAGCAAATTAACCTGCGGTATCAGAATGGCGAGCGTGATTGGTAAGGCGATTGAAAGAATTTGTTTGTAGGTAACCTTTACTTTTAAATCTTTTATTGTGCCTGCACTTTCCATATGTCGGTAAAATTATCTTATTTTGCCTGCTTAAATAAAACTTTTGAATCTATCGTTTAACATACAACCTGCAAATGTCAACACCACCAGTGCAGATCTTTATTTGGAGATCAATTCATTGGGGCTTTCTTACATAATAGTTGACAACGGTGTTTGTGTAGCGTTGGTAGTTTATCATTTTAGCGTCGATAGTTCAGATGAAACCGTTGCAGGTTATATTCACCAGGTAATAGCAGCCCAGCCCGTTTTGCAGGAAAAATTTAATTCGGTAAATATCGTGTACGGGTATGCGCCTTTTATACTGGTGCCCGGGCAATTTATGAATGACACAGACGGTAAAGCAATGCTCGAACTGGTGTATGGCGATGTAAGCGAAAGGGTATGCCGCACAGATATTATCAGCAGGCATGGAATACACAATGTATACGGGATCCCTGCTGTTATTGATATGGTGATCACGCGTTATTTTGAGTCGGCAACGTATCATCATTTATTTTCTTTATTGCCGGATGTCGTACAAAATACCGGCAATCATCTGTATTGCATTTTTAGCACAGGACAGTTGAAGGTGTTGTTGATGAAAAAAGGAAAATTGCAGGGGATGCAAAATTTTACTTATAAAGTACCGGAAGATGTAACATTTCAGTTGCTTAACTTCTGCAAAAGTTTTGAGGTAGATACAAAAGACCTATTGGTGCGGCTGAGTGGAATGATAGATGCGAATTCACCTTTGTACAGCGAATTATATAAATTTTTCCTGCAACTGCAGTTTGAGGAATTGCCTGCGCAGTACCAATATCCCGAAACGATCTATGAATACCCTTCTCATTATTTCAGTCATTTATTTGCGATAGCGGCATGCGTATAATCAGCGGTAAACACGGTGGTAGAAAAATTAATCCTCCTGCAAAAATGCCTTACACGAGGCCCACTACAGACATTGCAAAAGAAGGGCTTTTTAATGTCATTCAAAATAACCTTGATATAGAGACACTTAGCGTACTGGATCTTTTCGGCGGCACAGGCAGCATCAGTTACGAGTTGTCCAGCAGGGGAGCGGCAGACATTACGATTGTGGAGAAAGATAATAACATGTATGATTTTATAAAAAAGACATCACAGGACCTCGGGCTTTCCAATTTCAAAGTCGTTAAGACTGATGTTTTTAAATTTATAGAATCGGCAACGGCTCAATACGATTTTATTTTTGCCGGTCCGCCCTATGCTTTAGCTACGATAGATGAACTTCCAAAAAAGGTCATAGAAAAAAAACTGTTAAGGCAGGGCGGTTGGTTTGTATTGGAACATACACCAAGAAACGACTATAAAAAATTTGCACATTATAAAACGGAACGCAATTACGGCACCACAATTTTCTCTATATTTATAATGTAAGTAATATGATCCCAATGCCGGGATCACCCATTGGTTATTTGTAATCAGCGATTTTCCAGCCGAGGTGGTAGACTCCGAAGGGGGGTGTACCCTGCCAGGAGCTTTGGCTGGAGGAGATGAATTAAATCATCATTATTCTAAGTACCATTCAATGAAAAAAGAAGATATCCGGGCACTGTATAAAGAGAAGCGCGCAACGCTGTCTCTTCATTTGAAAGAGAAACTGGATGACCTTTTATTGATACAATTTCAACAATTGATCATTGATATCCCTTCGCTTATTATGACTTACTCTCCAATTAAAAATTTAAAAGAGTTTGATCCACAATTAATTACAGATTACTGTTACTTTAAAAATCCAAGTCAGCAATTATTTTACCCGGTAATGGTGGAAGGTGAAAAGTATCCAGAATTAATTTCAGTAGTCGTTGATGATGATACGTTATTTGAGACAAACAAATACGGTATCGAAGAGCCCCTGGATGGTATCGATATGTTCCCGACAGAGATCGATATGGTAATCGTTCCACTGCTTTGTTTTGATAAGAAAGGTAATAGGGTAGGGTACGGTAAAGGGTATTACGACCGGTTTTTGAGCAATTGCCGTAAAGATTGCTTAAAAATAGGCTTCAGTTATTTTGGGCCGGTCGACCAGGTTGATGACGTCAATAAATTTGATGTCAAATTAGATTATGGCATTACGCCCGATGAGGTCTATCAATTTTAATAATTTGCACAAAATATGATAAGGGATAAATGGCGTTTATTGTAGCATTCGTCACCAACCAACCACCATGCTAAAAGGTTTTCGATATTTATTACTTCCATTTTCTTTTGTTTATGGGATATTCATTGCCATCAGGAATTGGCTTTTTGATATCAATTATTTAAAGTCCGCTGCCTTTAATTTTCCCATTATTTGTGTTGGCAACCTTGCAACCGGCGGTACCGGGAAGACGCCCATGGTGGAATACCTGATCCGGATTTTACGAAGTGAATATGCTGTGGCAACACTCAGCCGGGGTTATAAAAGAAAAACCAAAGGTTACGGCATTGCAGGCGCGGATACAACAGCGCTCGAAATAGGCGATGAGCCCATGCAATTTCACCTCAAATTTCCGGAGGTTACAGTCGCAGTGGGAGAAGAACGGTTAGTGGCCATCCCGCAATTGTTACATGACAAACCTGGCACCGGGATCATTATTTTAGATGATGCATTTCAGCATAGGTCAGTACGGGCCGGACTCAATATTTTGCTGACGGAATATAAAAACCTGTACACCCGCGACCTGTTGGTACCCGCTGGTGACCTGAGAGATGCGAGGCAGAGCGCCAAAAGAGCAGGTATAATTATCGTCACCAAGTGCAGGCATGACCTCAGTTTAAAAGAAAGAGATTCAGTCGTAGCCGAATTAAATCCGGGCTCCGGCCAGGCCATATTTTTTACCAGTATATTGTATGCTGATCCGTATCACCTGTTCAGCAAAAAGACTTTTCCGCTTACCCAGGGTATAGAATTGCTACTGGTCTGCGGTATTGCTAATCCAAAGCCTTTCCAGGAATTTTTAACTCCTTATGCACAATCGTACGAAATGTTGCGTTTCCCTGATCATCATATCTTTTCGATCGATGACATGGAAGAAATCAAAAAGCAATTTAACGGGATAGCATCGTCAAATAAGATCATCCTGACCACAGAGAAAGACGGTGTGCGGCTAAAGAAATTTGAAAATGAATTGCAGGATTTCCCGATTTACGTAATGCCGATTGAGCATTCCTTTTTGTTTGACGATGCCGATCGGTTTAGTGGATTGGTAAAAGACTTTATTGTGTCTTTTAAAGCAAGTGAGTTGCCACGAATGCACGAATGAGCCCGAAAGAAATGCAGGTGAATAATAATAAATCTCATGAGAATTTCAAGCTTTTTATAACAGCTGTTCACCTACTGTCGGACTTAAACCATCACGGCAAAGCAATCAAACGCAGGTCCCCGCGGGCGTTTTCACAGCAGGCAGGTTGAGATTGAAAACCTATATCCGTGAAACCCTGCTGCATGAAAAGCTTCAAACTTCAGTATAATCATCTTTTATAAAGAATTATTTCGGTTGTTGGTCAGGAGACGCAACAACAGCGGGCTGAGTAGCCAACCGGTTTTGTAAAATAATATTGATATCGGGGTAACAGCTTCACGTCCGAGCAAGCAAACGTGGGTCCCAGCGGGATTTTCACAGCA
>JBDSLD010000202.1:0-21109 GCA_039916545.1 Ferruginibacter sp. | reverse complement strand
ATAATTGCCGGCGGGCATTCCATGATGGGGCTAAGCCTCGGCCCGGCTACAGGAAAGCTCGTGGCGGAATTTGCAAATAATGAACCGCTGTCAGTAAAAGCGGATGCCTTTGATCCGGAACGGTTTTCATAAAAGAAAAAGTTAGCCAAATGATCCATATATCTGTGCCCTGCAATTAACCAAAACCATCTATCATGCGTACATTAATTTTCATTGCAATCGTATTAGTAAGTGGCACAGCGTCGCTCCATGCACAAATGAGTAAGGAGTACGTGCCCTGCAATGACATACCCAATATCATACAAAATTATTACGCAGACGTGAATGCATTGAACCGCGTTTATATCGTAGACGGATCCCCGGAAAAAAGGGAGCGGTATAAAAAACTGGCTGAAGAGTATATCACTAAACTTAACCTGGTTTCCTTCAGTAGTTTGCCACAAGGATGCAAGGCAGATTATATTTTATTTAAAAGAGACCTGGACGAAGCGGTCTTTCAGGCCGACATGGCTGCAAAAGATTACCAGGCCATAAAACAATGGTTTCCTTTTGCAGACTCTATTTATGAACTTGAAAAAATACGCCGGCGCGGTGGCGCTGTTGATAGTAAAAATGTAGCAGCTAATTTTTTTTCGATCAGTAAACAATTACAAAATTTAAAGGCAAAACTAACCGCAGAAAAGGACATAACGGTTAGCAATAGCCGCACAGCCGCGGTAGTGATTGGTGGCTTACAGGCAGCAACAAAAAATGTATTTAATTTTTATAACGGCTATGACCCGTTATTCACCTGGTGGGTACCGGATACTTATAAAGGCCTTGACAGTATATTAACGCTGTATGCAGCGGCATTTAAAACAAGCGCAGAAAAAAATGCGCCCAATAAGGATTCGAGCGGCATCGTTGGGTTTCCCATTGGCCGTGATGAAATTGTGCGCCAGTTAAAATATGAAATGATACCCTACACGCCGGAAGAATTGATACAGGTAGCCAACAAGGAATTTGCCTGGTGCGATCAGGAAATGTTAAAGGCGACGGCAGAAATGGGCTTTGGTAAGGATTGGAAAAAGGCCATGGAAAAAGTGAAGCAAAGCTATGTGCCGGCAGGCGAACAGGCAGTGGCGATGATGAAATTATACAATGAATCAGTAGCTTTCTTAAAAGCAAAGGACCTGATCACTATTCCGCCACTGGCTGAAGAAACCTGGCGGATAGCAATGATGACACCTAAACAGCAACTGGTAAATCCTTTCTTTTATGGCGGAGAAGAATTTGCTATTTCTTATCCAACCAATACGATGGATTACGATGCCCGCATGATGAGCATGCGTGGAAACAATCCCCATTTTTCCAGGGCAACGGTACACCATGAATTAATTGCCGGGCACTACCTGCAGCAATTTATGAATGAGCGCGTAAATACCTACCGTCATTATGAAACCGCTTTCTGGACAGAAGGCTGGTCGCTGTATTGGGAAATGGAACTATGGAACGAAGGCTTCCCGCAGTCCCCTGAGGATCGCATTGGCATGCTGTTCTGGCGCATGCACCGTTGCGCGAGGATTATTTTTTCGCTCAATTATCACATGGGTAAATGGTCGCCTCAGCAATGCATAGATTTCCTGGTAGACAGGGTAGGGCACGAACGTGCCAATGCTGAAGGAGAAGTTCGCCGGTCTTTTGTGGGCGGCTATAACCCCTTGTACCAGGTCGGCTACATGATGGGCGGACTGCAGTTTATGGCGCTCAAAAATGAACTGACAGGCAATAATAAAATGACTATAAAACAATTTCACGATGCGGTATTGCAACAAAATTCTATGCCGGTAGAAATGCTGAGAAATATTTTAATGAACCAGCCGCTTATTCCTGAATACAAAACCAACTGGCGTTTTTATAAGTTGCCATAAAATTCTTCTACTATTTTTGTTCACCGGATCTCGGGGTACATCCCAGGCTGTTAACAGTATGATTTAAATCGGCTAATATTTTTTCGTGCCCTGGCGGGTCTTTCAATTGGTTAAAATCGGTAAACAATCAGAGAGTATACATATTGAACCCTGTCGGCAGTACCTTAATTTTATCAATGCAATAAAATTATTAATGATGCGGTCCCATGTAAATTTTCTTTCAAGATCAGTTGTTAAAATATTTGCCGCTATCCTGTCATTGTGTATTGTTGTTATGGCAAAGGCACAGTCTTTAAAGCAGTATGCTCCCAACCGGCAAACCGTATTGCAGGCGTATAAAAAAGCCGCCAACCTGGATTCACTGGCGCCAAACAGCGTGTTTAAATCGAATGTGAAAGCCTGGTGGCAGGAAGATGGCAATAGCTTTTTATACAGGAATTACCTGCCCGGAGAGAAATCGGAATACCTGTATGTTAATTCAGCCGATGGTACAAAACGATTGGCGTTCGACCACGTTAAATTAGCCAGCGCACTCAACAAAATAGGCGATACTGTTTTTATGGCCGATAAGCTTCCAATTACTAAAATGCAGTTGGACAAATCTCATCAAAACATGTTTGCGCTGGTACGGAAAAAATGGTACAAATGCAACCTGAAAAATTACACCTGTACCCTGGTTGATTCAGTTAGCCTGAAAGAAAACCGCGACGTTGTTACAGGCAACATCAAAAGCAGGTGGGATCGGCAAGATCCTTCAGATAGCCTTTCGCCCGATAA
The DNA here is from genome assembly GCA_039916545.1 of Ferruginibacter sp. Lineage (GTDB taxonomy): Bacteria > Bacteroidota > Bacteroidia > Chitinophagales > Chitinophagaceae > Ferruginibacter. The sequence goes on along the minus strand of JBDSLD010000202.1, from coordinate 18,422 downwards.
GCAATGGGCCGCATTTATAAAAGATGGTAATCTGTTTATACAAGCATCCGCAGGCAGCGCCGAACAAATTACACGTGACGGGGATACCTCGCAGCCCTATGGCCAAATTCAATGGTCTCCCGACAGTAAACAACTGGCTGTTTTTCATATTCGTCCTGTAAAGGATAAGCCTGTGTACTTTGTTCTTTCCTCCGTGGATAGTACCACAAGGGGTGTGTTAAAATCGCAGGACTATGCACAGCCTGGCGATGCCTTTACAAGTTTTGAAATGTTTACCGTCGCACTTGATAATAAGAAATTAATTAAAGTGAGCACGGAAATATATGATTTTCTCGACTATCCATGGATCCATTGGCGCGGCGGGGATAACAGGTATTTTGTTTTTGAAAAGGCGGACCGCGGACACCAGCGGTACCGCATGATCGAAGTGGATGCGGTTACCGGGAATACAAGGAACCTGGTGGATGAAACGACCAATACTTTTATTTATGAAAGCCGGATATTTACCTGGTATACCGCCAATACCAATGAAATTATATGGAGCAGCGAAAAAGATGGCTGGAATCATCTGTACCTGGTGGACGCAGTAAAGGGCGGTATAAAAAATCAAATAACAACAGGAAATTGGGTCGTTAGAAATATTGATAGCGTAGATGAGAAAGGGCGGAAAATCTGGTTTCGTGCCAGTGGTATGAATCCGGGCGAGGACCCATACAATATTCATTACTACCGGATAGGTTTTGATGGTCGCAATTTAATTTCTTTAACAAGTGCGAATGCGAATCATTCACTCAGTTTTTCTCCCGACCGGAGATATTTTACTGATAATTACTCCAGGCCCGACATGCCACCTGTAACTGAATTGCATCGAAATTCGGATGGTAAATTAATTGCGACATTGGAAAAGGCTGACCTCACCATCTATCAACAACTTGGTTTGCACATGCCCGAGGTTTTTGTCGCGAAAGGGCGCGATGGTGCTACTGATATTTGGGGAGTAGTTTGCCGGCCATCTCATTTTGACAGTACGCAAAAATACCCGGTGATTGAAAATATTTACGCCGGCCCGCAGGATGCTTTTACGCCGAAGCGCTTTATGAATTACGGCGAAATGCAAAGCATGGCGGAGCTCGGATTTATAGTGGTGCAATGTGATGGTATGGGCACGGCGAACCGGTCAAAAGCTTTTCATGATGTTTGCTGGAAGAACCTTGCCGATGCAGGTTTACCAGATCGTATTTTATGGATAAAAGCGCTGGCTGCAAAATATCCTTACATCGATGCAGAAAAGGTAGGTTTATTCGGCACATCGGCAGGCGGACAAAATTCTGCAGGTGCCGTTTTATTTCATCCTGAATTTTACAAAGCGGCTGTGTCGGCTGCAGGTTGTCATGATAACCGGATCGACAAGCAATGGTGGAACGAGCAATGGATGGGCTATCCCGTGGGACCTCATTATGCTGCGCAGAGTAATATAACAAACGCAGCAAAATTAAAGGGTGCCTTATTACTGATCGTTGGTGAAGCAGATACAAATGTGCCGCCGGAATCAACGTTCCGCTTCGCAGATGCATTGATCAAAGCAGGCAAAACTTTCGACCTGCTGGTGATACCTGGCATGGGCCATAGTGATGGTGGACCGTACGGCAGAAAAAAGAAAAGGGATTTTTTTGTTAAGCATTTGTTAGGCGTTGATCCACCGGACAGGAATAGTGATGAGTTGAAAACAATTGATCAATAAATGCTGTAGTAGAGAAGATGATCCGGTACACCATCAGTTACCAGGAAGGCAATAGCTCACCGGCTTTTTAATTATCGCGGCGCTGCATTTTGCAATCTGGGACAATGGTTATTTATTGATAATTATTCGTGAAAATCGGTTGGTTATCCTAACAAATATTTTATCAATTTTATACATTGCAAATTCGGTTAGTTTGTTCACCAGGTAAATAAATATTTCATGAAGAGCGCCTGTTTTTTATTCTTTACTTTACTTATTCTGTCTGTCAGTATTTTCTCTCAAAGCTATGTTCCGGAGTGGAACGACAAAAGAATTAAAGTCCCTTCTGCTGTTGAGATAAAAGCATATGCATTTAATGTAAGCGATGTGCAATTGCTGCCTGGTATATTTACAGACGCGATGAATGCAGATGTAAAGTACCTGTTAAAGATTGAGCCTGATCGTTTGCTGGCGGATTTTCGCGTTCATTCAGGTTTGAAAGCAAAAGGCGAAAGATATGGCGGTTGGGAATCATCTGGCTTGGCAGGTCATACACTGGGCCATTATTTATCGGCGATTGCCTTACATTACGCGTCTACCGGCGACCAGGAATTTTTACGCCGTGCAAATTATATCGTTGATGAATTGGATGAATGCCAGAAGGCGAGAAAGACGGGGTATGTAGGCGCCATACCTAAAGAGGATAGTTTGTGGATAGAGGTGTCAAAAGGCAATATCCGCTCCCGGGGATTTGATCTGAACGGCGCCTGGTCACCCTGGTACACCGTGCATAAAATAATGGGCGGTTTGCTGGATGCTTATTTGTACACCAACAACCCAAAAGCGTTGCAGGTAAATGAAGGGATAGCTAATTGGACGGCAGATATCACAAAGAATCTAAGCGATTCACTTTTTCAAAAAATGTTAGTCACGGAGTACGGCGGAATGAATGACGCGTTGGTAAATACCTATGCACTGACCGGCAATAAAAAGTACCTCGACTTATCTTACAAATTTTACGACAAAAGGATATTGGATTCCCTGGCCGCTCGCATGGATGTGTTACCAGGCAAACATTCAAATACGCAGATACCGAAGGTCATCGGAAGTGCCCGACGATATCAATTGACCGGTGACGAAAAAGATCATGTGATCGCGGATTTTTTTTGGCAAACCGTTACAAAACATCATTCCTATGCCACGGGCGGAAACAGTAATTATGAATACCTTACCGCACCCGATACATTGAACGATAAGCTTACAGACAATACCACGGAAACCTGTAACACTTATAACATGCTGAAGTTAACACGGGAGCTTTTTGTAACCAACCCTTCGGCTGAGTTAATGGACTATTACGAGAAGGCTTTGTACAACCACATCCTTGCTTCACAAAATCACAACACCGGTATGGTAACCTATTTTGTCTCCCTGAGAATGGGGGGTAAAAAAGAATACAGTGATGAATATAATTCGTTTACCTGCTGCGTAGGAACAGGCATGGAAAACCATGTGAAGTATGGCGAAAATATTTATTACCGCGGGAAAGATGGCAGCCTGTACGTCAATCTTTTTATTCCTTCGGTTTTAAACTGGAAAGAAAAAAATATTTTGATTAAACAAGAGACGAGTTTGCCTTCATCGGATAAAACAATTTTTACGATCACATCAAAAGGATCAACTTCATTTGCCCTTCGTATCCGGAAACCACATTGGGCCGAAAACATTCGTGTAACCGTCAACGGCACTTTGCAAAAAGTTGCTGCGGATAAAGAGGGTTATATTGTGCTAAACAGGAAATGGGCGAATAACGACAAGATTGAATTCATCACACCGCTGAATTTTTATACAGAGTCAATGCCTGATAATGTTAACCGGAAGGCCGTGTTTTATGGGCCCGTATTGCTTGCCGGTATTTTGGGAGACAAGGAACCCGATCCATTGGATGTACCGGTTTTTGTAACAAACGAAACGAATGCAAATAAATGGGTTAAACAGGTAGGTACCGATTCATTGAGTTTTCAAACAACCCAGGTAGGTACGCCAAAGGATGTAACGCTCATTCCGTTTAACAGAACAGCCGATGAGCACTATACAGTTTATTGGGATGTATTTACGCCACAGCAATGGGCTGTTCAGCAAAAGATATACGAAGCCAACAAAAAACAACAACAGGAGTTGGATGCAAGGACAGTCGATAATTTGCGCATCGGCGAAATGCAACCGGAAAGAGATCATGAAGTGACCGCAGAGAAATCTGTCACTGGCGATGAGCACAACAAAAAATGGCGGATGGCCGAAGATAGCGGGTTTATTTCTTTCACTATGAAAGTAGACCCCACTGCGATAAATACGCTGGTCTGTACCTATTGGGGGATGGATAACAGGGGCAGGACATTTGATATTTTTGTAAACGACGTAAAAATAGCCACGGAAGATCTGAATAAATATAAAGGCAGTAAGTTCTACGATATCACCTACCCGATATCAACAGAAATAACAAAATATAAGTTGACAGCAAAGATAAAATTCGTACCAAAAAAATTTAATTCAGCCGGGCCAATATACGGCGTAAAAATAATAAAGGGCGACGTAAGCAGCCTGATCAACAAAAATTAAAAAGAAAAAATTGCTATTCTGAAAAGCGATTTACATAATTAAAGTCTGGCTCCCTCTCTCCTGGAAAAGGACACTTAACTAATTTGATCAGAAAAAAACAAGAATTAAAATTTGAAAAGAGATTTGCTTAATTAGAGTCTGGCCCCCTCTCTTTTGGAGAGGGCGGGGGGTGAGGTCCTAAAGAAAACTATTCTGAAAAGTGCGCTACATAAGTAAGGTCTGCCCTCTGTTTTGGAAAGGGCAACTGAACTAATTTGATAAGAACAAATAAGAATTAAAATTTGAAAAGCGATTTGCTTAATTAGAGTCTGGCCCCCCTCTCTTTCGGAAAGGGCGGGGGGTGAGGTCAAAAAAAAACAACATGAAAAAAATATTTTTCCCCCTATGCCTCGTCGTATCAATTCTCGCGACAGCGCAAAAAAAAGATTATCCCATACAGCCCGTTGCCTTCACGCACGTGCAGGTGAATGATAATTTCTGGAAACCCAAAATGCAGGTGAACGCAGCCATCACCATACCTTATATTTTAAGGATGTGCAAGGAGCATGGAAGGATAGATAATTTTTTGGCGGCGGCCGGAAAAAGAGACAACAAAATATGTTCGGAATTTCCTTTCGATGATACGGATGTGTACAAATGGATAGAAGGCGCGTCTTATGCCTTGCAGGTAGAGCCAAATAAAAAATTGTCATTGTACCTGGATACATTGATTGCCATCATTGGGGCCGCCCAGGAAAAAGATGGTTACCTGTACACTTTCAGAACCATCAAACCTGCTGTGCCACACGATTGGGTAGGTGCCAAACGTTGGGAGAAAGATTCTGTCCTCAGTCATGAATTATACAATTCAGGTCATTTATACGAAGCAGCTTATGCCCACTACAACGCTACCGGTAAAAAAAGTTTATTAAACATCGCTTTGAAAAATGCTGACCTGCTGGTCAAAGATTTTGGTTATGGTAAAATTGAGGAATATCCCGGCCACCAGATCGTTGAGATCGGACTGGCAAAATTATACCGCATCACAGGGAATAAAAAATACCTTGACCTTGCTAAGTTTTTTTTAGATGTGCGCGGCCCTAACGGCGATGCCTATAACCAGGCTAACAAAAAAGTGATCGATCAAACGGAAGCAGTTGGACATGCGGTTAGAGCAGCATACATGTACAGCGGAATGGCAGATATTGCTGCATTGACCGGCGATAAAAACTATTTGAAAGCCATTGATGCTATTTGGGAAGACGTGGTAAATAAAAAATTATATATCACGGGTGGCATTGGAGCAACAGGTAGCGGAGAGGCTTTTGGGGATGCATATTACCTGCCTAATATGAGCGCCTATGCAGAAACCTGTGCGGCTATTGCCAATGTATATTGGAACAACAGGATGTTCCTGTTACATGGTGACGCCAAATACATTGATGTACTGGAACGTACGCTTTACAACGGTTTACTGTCAGGCATGTCCCTAAGCGGCGACCGGTTTTTTTATCCGAACCCATTGGCGTCAGTTGGACAGCATGACAGGAGTGGCTGGTTTTCCTGCGCCTGTTGCATCTCTAACATGACACGTTTTCTTCCGTCTGTTCCCGGTTACGTGTATGCGCAAAATGACAATGACCTGTATGTAAATCTTTTCATGAGCAACAGCAGTGATGTTAATTTAACAGCTGGTAAAGTAAATATTACACAAACAACTGATTACCCCTGGAAAGGCAAGGTAGATATGAGTATCAATCCTGAAAAAGCGGGCAATTTTACCCTGCATGTTCGCATACCAGGCTGGGCGCAGCAGCAACCGGTACCGGGTGATCTTTATAATTCCGGTAGTACAAAAATGCCGGTAACAATTACACTTAATGGAAAGGCATATCCCTACACAATTGAAAAAGGATACGCGGTAATAAAGCGTGCCTGGAAAAAAGGAGACAAAATTTTACTTGATCTGCCAATGGAGCCCCAGCATATTTTAGCCAATGAAAAAGTAAAAGCAGATGAGGGTCGCTTTGCTATACAATACGGGCCTATTGTGTATTGCCTCGAGGCCCCCGATAATAAAGATAGCCTGGTACAAAATATTGTGGTCGATAAGATGACCCCGATGCAGGTTAGTTACCAAAAAGATCTTTTAAAGGGCGTTAATGTAATTACTGCTGATGGAGAAGCTACCAGGCGCCAATTAAATACAACAGTGCTAATAACCACGAAACAAAAAGTAACTGCAATCCCTTATTATGCCTGGGACAACAGGGGAGCAGGCGAAATGGAAGTTTGGATACCATATACAAAATTGGCTTCACGACCACAACCGGCGCCAACTATTGCCAATACCAGTTCAATCACAGCCTCTATTAAGTCGAGATCAATCAAGGCGATCAACGACCAGTTTGAACCCGCCGATTCAAAAGATAATACCGTTCCATATTTCCATTGGTGGCCAAAGAAAAACACAACCGAATGGGTATCGTATGATTTTGATAAAGAACATACCGTGTCGTCCAGCAAAGTATATTGGTACGATGATGGCCCCTGGGGAGGTTGTCGCATTCCTGCTGCCTGGAAAATATATTATAAAAAAGATGGGCAATGGATACCTGTTACGTCTACATCCACTTACGAAATTGCAAAGGATAAATACAATAGTGTAACATTTGAGCCGGTACAAACAACAGCTCTAAAACTGGAAGTTCAACTACCTGTAGACAATGCAACCGGCATACACGAGTGGATCGTAGAATAATTAATGCGTAGTGAAGAAACAGCCTTGGCCTGTTCTCGTGCGGCATTACAGGTAATCAAATTTATCTGGAAGAAAAGGCCGGCCTGTTCTTACAAAAGTCACACATGAAAAAATACCTTCTTTCTCTTATAATCATATTATCTGCCTGTCTGCTAAATGCACAAAACACAGCTACCATTAATATCGATGCGACTAAATTAGAAAGCAAGGTATCTCCCGATCTCCACGGTATTTTTTTTGAAGAGATCAGTCATGGTGGCGAGGGCGGTTTATACGGCGAGTTGATCCAAAACCGCGGATTTGAAGAAAGCCGTTTGCCGTTGGCCACCACACTGGTAGATGATTTTATTGTACCGCTAAGAACGCCACATTTTTCAATGCCAAACAATGGGGTTAGCGACTGGAAAATGGAATGGCCGGTTAAAAGCCAGTGGCCCGCCTGGAGCCTGCAAACAACCGGACCGACCGGTATGGTTCTATCGCTCGTTCAGGACAAGCCGCTAAACCGGGCGACACCCAATTCACTTAGGCTTGATATTGACAAGGCGGATCCAACCAACAAAAATAATTTAGTGAATGAAGGTTTTTGGGGGATTAATACCATTAAAGGCGATACATATAACCTAAGTTTTTTTGCACATACGGATAGTCGTTATCGCGGGCAGGTAAAAGCATCCCTGCGATCGGAAGACGGAACAATACTGGCGTCCTGTACGATCCCCTCCATTGGCGGAAACTTATGGAAAAAATACACCGGTAAATTATTAGCCAAAAAATCAGCTGGTAAAGCGAAGTTTTTTTTATCGTTTGCCGGTGCCGGCACAGTTTGGCTGGACATGGTTTCGTTATTTCCTGCAAAAACATATTTGAACAGGCCGAATGGTTTACGGCTTGATCTGGCGCAATATATTGCTGATCTGAAACCTGCGTTCGTACGCTGGCCAGGTGGTTGTTTTGTGGAAGGGATAAATGTAGAGAATACGCCTAACTGGAAAAAAAGTTTGGGACCCATTCAAAACCGTCCCGGTACTTACAGCGTTTGGGGTTACTGGAGCACGGATGGATTTGGCTACCATGAATACCTGCAGTTCTGCGAGGACATCGATGCAGCAGCCCTGTATGTTTTTAATATTGGCGTGTCCTGTGATTTCAGAAGCGGAACGTTCGTTCCGGATGAAAAAGTAGATTCGGTCATCGCTGATATATTGGATGGCATTGAATACGCGGTTGGACCTGTAGGCTCCAAATATGGAAAACTCCGTGCCGCCAACGGCCATCCAAATCCTTTTCCTTTAAAATTTATCGAGGTAGGCAATGAGCAATCGGGCCCGCGCTATGCCGCGAGGTATAACCGTTTTTACAAAGCGATCAAAGCGAAATATCCGCAAATTAAAATATTGGCGAGCATGGGTATCGGCGACGTAAACAGGCATACGACGGATAGTATGAAAGGTATCGATATCGTTGATGAGCATGCGTACAAAGCTGTGGGGTGGGCGATGCGCAATTACGACCATTTTGATAAATACAAGCGGGGCGACTGGGAAATGTATGTGGGTGAGTACGCTACCAACAATGGTGTGGGCGCCGGTAATATGAATGCTGCCCTTAGTGATGCGGTTTATATCATGAGCATGGAACGCAATAGCGACCTGGTTAAAATGAGCAGTTATGCGCCGCTGTTAGTGAATGTAAATGATATCGACTGGCCGGTGAACCTGGTCAACTTTAATGCATCAGAAAGTTTTGCGCGCATTTCTTATTATACCATAAAGATGTTCAATGAAAATAAGCCGACCAGGAACATCGCTACGCAAACCATCATACCTGAACAAAAAAGTAAGGCTCCGCTGTTTGCAGGAGGTATTGGCCTCGCTACCTGGGATACCCAATCGGATTACAAAGACATCGAAGTGATAAAAGCCGGCAAAATTGTTTATAAAAGCGATTTTATAAATAATCCCAATGAGTGGAAACTGGTACGCGGAAACTGGCAGGTAAAGGACAGCGCGTTGAGCCAGACTGTGGAGGGTGAACAAAGACTTGCCTGGTTGAAGGATAAAACTTTTGATACCTACACACTAAAATTAAAGGCAAGAAAAATTTCCGGTTACAATGCCTTCATCATACCGTTCGCGGTTAAAAATGACAGCACTCAATTGCGAGCGCACATCGGTAGCTGGCTGAACAGCAATACTGTTTTTGAAAGTGTTACCAACGGTTTCGATATAGCTGCCATCTCAGAATCAAAGCGCCTGGATAAACCCATTGAAACCGGCCGCTGGTATGATGTTGCCATCGAAGTCGATAATGATAAAGTAGATTGTTACCTTGATGGAAAGTTACTAATGACCTATCGGGAGCCGCAAAATTTTTTCAGTATTGCGGGTAGGGATGAAGCAACCGGTGATATAATTGTTAAAGTAGTAAATGCTTCTTCACAACCTTACCTAAGCTCCATTTCAATAAATGGCCTGACAGCTGTCAACCAAACTGCAGATCTTTCTACATTAAGTGCAGGATCCTTGTATGCGGAAAATTCTTTTCATACTCCAACCCGATACATCCCGCAATATCAACGTATAAATAATATCAGTACAGATTTTGAAATGTCTTTTAAGCCTTATTCTATAAATGTACTAAGGATCCACACAAAGAAGTTATAACAGACCTGGTGGCTAAATCGCATGATTTTCGGGAAGAAAATTTATTGGTTATGATGCTGTTTGAAGTATAAATTAAAGTTATCTTGTTCAAATATTAAAATTTAACAAGTTAACCAGTAATGCATCATGGATAAAATAATAAATGTCGGATTAATCGGGTTTGGTATAGGCGGGCAAATATTTCATGCTCCTTTTATCTCAGGTGTAAAAGGATTGAACCTCGCAAAGATCAGGGCGGCAAAAGAGGCACAGGTCGCTAGTGCTTCGGAGCACTACCCAAATGCACAAATAGTTCCACAGACTGAAGATATCCTTAACGATGATTCGATCGGGTTGGTAGTAATCTCAACACCAAATACCAGTCACCACCCATTGGCAAAAGCTGCGATCCTTGCAGGAAAACATGTTGTGCTGGATAAGCCGTTTACTTTAAATACAGTGGAAGCAGACGAGCTGATAGCGCTTGCCGTTGAGCATGGGAAAATATTAACGGTTTACCATAGCCGTCGGTTCGATAGTGATTTTCGTACCGTACAAAAACTTCTTAAAAATGGTTTATTAGGCACGCTGGTTGAGTTTGAAAGTCATTACGACCGTTTCCGTAATTTTTTTAAACCCGGTGCCTGGCGTGAGGAGGACCAGCCCGGAGCGGGAATTCTTTTTGATTTGGGCTCTCACCTCATAGACCAGGCGTTGGTGCTGTTCGGCCTTCCGGAATCAGTTTATGCGGACCTAAGAATACAACGTAAAGATGCGCGGGTCACGGATAATTTCGACCTTGTATTAAATTACCCCGGGCTGAAGGTTACGTTAAAAGCAGGTATGCTGGTACGGGAAGCACTGCCCCGTTTTACACTGCTTGGCGACCAGGGTTCTTTTATTAAGTATGGACTGGATGTACAGGAAGAGGCTTTGAAAAAAGGACATAACCCAATCTCTCACAGTACTGGCTGGGGTGTGGAACCGATAGCCATTTGGGGGAAATTGAATACAGATATTAATGGCATACACTTCGTTGGAAATATTGAAAGTGAGACAGGGAATTACACTTCTTTTTATCAAAATGTATATGATGTTATCGTAAAAAAAGCGGAATTGTTTGTTAAGCCGACCGAGGCACGGAATACCATGCGGATCATTGAACTGGCTGTGCAAAGCAATGTTGAAAAAGCAGTTGTGCCATATTCTTTCAAATAATTCAATCAACTTTATGGACCTGAAAATGTTGGCGGCGCAGCATGCTGTAAGTTTTATAAAGAACAAAGATAAAGTGGGCCTCGGCGCAGGCAGTACTATTGCATTCATTGTGGACCTGTTAACTGCGGAAGTAAAAAATGGCCTCAAAATAAACTTTTTTACATCTTCATTTACTACCTGGCAATTGCTACAGAAAAAAGGATTCAACGTTCAATCAATTGCGGCTATGGCTGAGCTGGATATCTATTTAGATGGTTGCGACCAGTTTGATAAAGACCTGAATGCACTCAAAAGTGGAGGCGGGATACATACCCGCGAAAAATTGCTGGCGTCGATGGCAAAGCAGTTCTTGTTAGTGGGGGATGTTTCAAAATACTCGGAGCAATTTGATACCAGGTTCCCACTGGTGATTGAATTGTTGCCCGAAGCATTCAGCTATGTGCCCATGTGTGTGCAAAAATTGTTTCCCGATGTAAAGATATTATTCAGAATGAGTGACAAAAAAGACGGGATGGTGATCACAGAAAATGGCAACTATTTATTAGACGCGTGGTTTCCAAAGTGGCCCAATCTTGAGTTTTTAAACACAAGTTTAAAGCAAGTAACGGGAGTTGTTGAAACTTCGTTATTTTATAAACTCGCCCACAAGGCCGTTATCGCAGGAGTGGACGGAATAAAAATAATGGAAAGAAATGCATAGCCACTTTTCAAAAAATGTATTAAGCCACCCAGGCACATCCTTCGCGGGTGCCCATCGGCATAGCCGATCAGGGCAGGGGCAACCCGGCCCCTACACGATTTATATAGCATAAGTAATAGCAATGCGACGGTCCGGTTAATCCCATTGTGGCCTGTCAATGCAAGCGAAATATGTATTACCGGCCCTGATATAGTGAATAATATTGAAGTTATCCGTTTCTCCTATACTTTTGGAACATAAATAAACGAATTGCATTATTTCCTCCTTACATAAAAAAGCGATATGAAACTTCTTACTACAATCTTAGTATTTTGTTTTTTTCAAAACGGTTACTGCCAGGATGCTCATGTTGGGATCTTTGATAAAAACGCCGATATCGGTAATCCTAAAAATTCAGGCACTGCCCGGTACGATGAGGCAGCCCAAACATATTATTTAAAAGGTTCGGGATATAATATCTGGTTCAACCGGGATGAGTTTCAATATTTATATAAAAAAATCAGCGGTGATTTTATTCTTACGGCCAACTTTGCTTTCCTTGGCGAAAAGGGTAATGACCACAGAAAAATCGGCTGGATGCTACGGGAGTCTTTGGATGAAGGTGCTGCCAGTTACAACGCGGCTACGCACGGCGATGGCCTGACGGTATTACAATGGCGGCCCTTGCGGGGCGCATACATGCGTGATCCGCAGGATGAAATTTTTTATGCTAAGAAAATAGTTTTTCAAACAATCCAGTTAGAACGCATTGGTAAGACGATCTCCATGCGGGTGGCAAATTGGGGCGAGCCTTTGCAGGACGTTGGCGCCACGGAAATGTATAGCATGAAAGATTCCGTATTTGTCGGCCTGTTCATATCTTCCCATGATCCCGATAAAATTGAAGAAGCGAAAGTGTGGAACGTGCGTATTGATAAGCCTGTTAATAATAAATACAGTCCGAACCCACAGGTAGTCGCTCCGCCTGTACAGGGGGTCCTGGGCTGCCGGATGGAAATAATGAATGTGTTTGACGGTGAAAGAAAAGTGATCCATGAATCGAAGGGGAAGTTTGAGGCGCCGAACTGGATGCCCGACGGCAAAAGACTTTTATTCAATGAAAAAGGTTCGATCTATACCATTCCTGTCGAAGGAGGCAGACCGGAAAAAATAAATACCGGCACAGCCGACAATATTAATAACGACCATGGCATTTCTTTCAATAATAAAATGCTGGCGATTAGTCACCATCGTGCCGGTTTGCCGGGCGGAGGGTCAACAGTATATACTTTACCACTGACAGGCGGCGATCCGAAACTGATCACCGAACAAACACCTTCTTACTGGCATGGCTGGGCACCCAATGGAAAAGACGTAGTGATCGTTGGCCAGCGCAATGGCAGTAAAATATACAACCTATACAGCGTATCGGTTGATAATGGCGCCGAAACAGCTTTGACAACCAATACAACCGGCCATGTGGATGGACCGGAATATTCGCTTGATGGAAAATTTATTTATTACAATGCCAACCCAACCGGTACGATGCAGATCTGGCGCATGAAGCCCGACGGCACGGGCAGGGAGCAGCTTACTTTTGACGGGCGCCACAACTGGTTTCCGCACATTTCGCCGGATGGTAAATGGATAGCCTATATTTCTTTTGAAAGTGACATCGAACCAAATGGCCATCCATCGTATAAAAAAGTAACCCTTAACTTAATGCCGGTATCGGGCGGTGCGCCCAGGGTAATTGCTTATTTGTATGGAGGGCAGGGCACCATCAACGTTAATTCCTGGTCGCCGGATAGTAAACACATTGCATTTGTAAGTAACTCAGAAAAGTTTTAATATCCCGCCAGGGATAAAATATCCATTAACAACAAATACTTCCGGGCGAAAAACAGGCATAAATTAATTGATGATATTTCGCCGGTATAAATTACATTTATTCACTAAAAATAAAAAAAATGACAACCAGACGTTCTTTTATAAAATCAGGTTCCCTGCTTTCTGCAGGTTTTTTGATGAAGCCTTCCGTTTTTACTCTAAAGCCATCCTACATCGGGTTGCAATTATATACCGTTAGGGACGCCATGCAAAAAGACCCGGCCGATACACTTTCGAAAGTGGCAAAGATCGGGTACAATTCCGTGGAAGGCGCCACCTACACCGGCAGTCAGCAATTTTATGGAATGGGTCCTGCTGCCTTCGCCTCGTTGTTAAAGTCCAACGGACTTGTGATGTACAGCGGTCATTACCGGCTTGGTGAAGAAAAGCAAAAAGGCGAGATCGTAAAAGGCACCATCCTTCATGAGTGGGACAAAGCAGTGGATGATGCGGCGGCCGTTGGGTTGAAATACATGGTGTGCGCCTATCTTTCAGCTGATGAGCGCGGCGGCATCGATCATTATAAATATGTGGCTGATCAATTGAACATCGCTGGTGAAAAATGTAAAAAGGCAGGTATCCAGTTATGCTACCACAACCATGATTTTGAATTTGTAAAACAAGGCGATACTTACCCGATGGATATTTTGTTGGGCGCGGATAAAGACCTGGTGAAGTTCGAAATGGATCTCTACTGGGTTTCAAAAGCAGGCAAGAGCCCGATAGAATTATTTGACGCGCATCCCGGCAGGTTCCCTTTGCTGCATTTAAAAGACATGGACAATACTGCCGACCATGCTTTCACAGAAGTAGGTAATGGTGTTATCGATTTTAAATCGATCTTAAAACATAAGAAAACGGCCGGCGTACAATATTTTTTCGTGGAGCAGGACAAATGCCCCGGTTCACCATTTGATAGCATCACACAGAGTATCAGCTACATCAAAAAGAACCTGGTTTAAATACATTTGTTCAGTAGAGTGTAGAAAATAATCTACTTATCCCGCATTTTTATATGATTTGGTTCAGTTGCCAGGCGCAGGCTACAGCCCACAAGTATTCGAAACCTTGGTAATATAGTAATTCACCAGGCGCAGGGCTCCGGTCCTGTGCCTTTTTAGTTACTACAATTATAATTTCTGAAGTCGTTGTAAAAGAAATTATAGGATATTTTAGGGGCCTTTATTAGTAACATGGAAGACACAGGGCCGGAGCCCCTGCACCTGTATTCAAGGTAAGGTCAAGGTTTCGAACTCCTTTTGGCCCTGCCTTGCGCGTTCTTCGTTACTACTGTTTAATTTCTGAAGTAGTTACAAACTGGTTATCGTGTATGTCGACCCATTGGTCAGTAAAAAGAAAGGCAGGAGGCAAGATTTCCGCCCGCAAAAAAGGCTTCCAACACTTATGAGTTACTCTACCTCACAATTATAAAATCTCCAACCGTGCAACCCTGCTGAAGAAAAGTGCCAGGCTATACTCATGTAAAGAGAATTGATTAAGGCGGTTGCAGACACTACATAAATGCAATGCTCGCTATTGCCCCAATAACAAATATCGTATTGGCATGATTTTCCTATCAATGGGGTAGAGATTATATCATCAATCCACTCAACATGCTTTCAGCAAATCCCAATGCGATCTCGCTAAAAATAAATGGCCATACCTATGACTTAAATATATTACCATGGGTCTCGTTATTAGATGCCTTGCGGGACGGGCTTAATCTTACCGGTACCAAAAAAGGCTGTGATCATGGACAATGTGGTGCGTGTACGATCATTTGCGATGGCAAGCGGATACTTAGCTGCCTTACATTGGCCACAATGAAAAACGGATCTGAGATCACGACCATTGAAGGCATTGCCGAAAACGGTCGGTTACACCCTTTGCAACAGGCTTTTATTGAACACGATGCCTTTCAATGCGGGTATTGCACGCCCGGCCAGGTATGCAGCGCAATAGGAATGATCAGCGAAGGGAAGGCAAATTCAAGAGCCGAAGTAAAGGAACTGATGAGTGGGAACCTCTGCCGTTGCGGTGCCAGTACAAATATTATTGATGCGATTATGGAAGTAAAAGATGGAGGTAGCCATGAATAATTTTAACTACACAAAAGCGGTTGCTGTTGAAGATGCCATCGAAAAAATCAAGGCGAATACGGGCGCTCAACCTATTGCCGGCGGCACTAATATCATTGATCTCTGGAAATATAATCTGACCAGTTTTAACGAATTAATTGACATCAATAATATAAAAGATCACGCAGGTATTTATGAATTGGACAATGGCGGCTTAAGGCTCGATGCCCTGGTAACCAACGCTGATACTGCTTACCATCCGTTAGTAGAGGAACGTTATCCCCTGTTATCGAAAGCTATACTGGCAGGGGCTTCTGCGCAGATACGCAATATGGCAACCAATGGCGGCAACCTGTTACAACGTACCCGCTGCTACTACTTTTATGATGCGGCTACTCCCTGTAATAAACGTGCGCCCGGCTCTGGTTGTTCCGCCCTTTACGGGTACAACAGGATCATGGCGATTTTAGGCACAAGTGAGCATTGTATCGCTGTTTTTCCGTCGGATATGTGTGTGGCGCTGGCGGCACTTGACGCGGTGGTTAATATAAGTGGCCCGGGTGGAGATCATGCGATTGCCTTTGCAGATTTTCATCGTTTACCGGGCGACACGCCTCACCAGGATAATAACCTTCCACCTGCCGGTATCATTACCAGTATCGATCTTCCGGCAAATGGTTTTGCCAAAAATTATTCTTACCTCAAGATAAGGGATCGCAGTTCGTATGCATTTGCATTGGTGTCCGTCGCTACAGGTTTGGATATGGATGGCGATATTATAAAGGAAGCCAGGCTGGCATTGGGCGGTGTGGCGCATAAGCCCTGGCGGGTAAAGGCTGCCGAGGATTTTTTACGTGGAAAAACTGCCAGCAAAGAAAATTTTGAGGCCGCCGCACTTATTATTTTGCAAGGTGCCACAGCATTTGAATACAATGGTTTTAAAATTGAACTTGCGAAAAGGACGATCGTGCGTAATTGTATGATGGCGCTTCATCCTGAAAGTCAACTGCCTGGTGCACAACCTTCAAATTAGTTAAGCGTTGATTGATAGGATGGGTGCTTTAATTTATTACCGGGCGTTCCCTGCGGGCCGGGCTTTTCGCTGCAAGTCCTCACTAAGCTCCGTTGCACTGCGCTTAGTTCCGGGCTTTCCGCTTCAATCCCTAACGCAACCGCTTTAAAATATAATTATGACGACACAACCATTAAAAGGTCAGCCGGTCAGCCGCATCGAAGGGCATTTAAAAGTGACGGGTGCCGCAAAGTATTCCGGGGAATTCAATGTACCCGGTTTATTATACGGCTATGTCCTGAACAGTATCATTACTAAAGGGAGAATTGTAAAAATAGATACCGCCGTAGCCAAAGCTTTGACAGGCGTAATAGAAATATTTACCCATGAAAACAGGCCCTCCCGCGCCCGGTTCGATATTCAATATACAGACATGGACGCTCCGCCGGGATCGCCTTTCCGGCCATTGCAAAATGACCAAATAAAATACAATGGCCAACCTGTCGCCTTAGTGGTGGCAGAAACTTTTGAACTGGCGAGGTATGCATGCACGCTTATTGAGGTAGCGTATGACGCAAATGTTTTCGCAACTGATTTACTGGCCAATGAATCGTCCGCACGCACGCCAAAAATTGGCATCGCAAACCTGCTCAAACCATTGCCACCAAAAGATAGAGGCGACTTTGAAAAAGCTTATAATAATTCCAAAGCAACAGCCTCCGGTGAGTTCGTTCACGGCACAGAACATCACAACCCAATGGAATTATTTGCGACTACAACTATTTATGAAGGCGAAGGAAAACTGACTATTTACGATAAGACACAGGGTACCATCAACTGCCAGTTATACGTCGGTAATATTTTCGGTCTTCATTTTAAAGATGTCCGCGTGATATCCACCTATGTCGGCGGGGCTTTCGGTTCCGGACTAAGGCCACAGCACCAGCTTT
This sequence comes from Ferruginibacter sp., assembly GCA_039916545.1. Taxonomy (GTDB): domain Bacteria; phylum Bacteroidota; class Bacteroidia; order Chitinophagales; family Chitinophagaceae; genus Ferruginibacter. Next base: position 871 of record JBDSLD010000202.1, on the reverse strand, counting down.
TTTTATCGGTGATGGCAGCATTGGAACTTAAAAGACCGGTGCGTGTAACACTTGACAGGCAGCAAATGTTTACGTTTGGGCACCGGCCTGCAACGATCCAGCGCACGCGCTTTGGTGCAGCCGCTAACGGGAAAGTCACGGCCCTGTACCACGAAGCCATTGGGGAAACATCGAAGTTTGAAGACTATACCGAAATAGTTGTTAACTGGTCTAACATGCTATATCCCGCAGAAAATATTTTGATGAAATATAAACTGGTGCCGCTGGATGTACATAGTCCGCTCGATATGCGTGCACCAGGCGGATGTACGGGCCTGCACGCCATTGAAAGTACCATGGACGAACTGGCGTACCAACTTGGGATCGACCCACTGGAGTTCAGGCTGATCAATTACACGGATTTTGATGCAAGCGTAAACAGGCCATATTCCAGTAAAGAACTAAAGCAATGCTATTTGCAGGGTGCGCAAAAATTTGGTTGGTCAAACCGCAATCCTGTACCGCGCAGTATGCGCAATGGAAATAAACTGGTCGGTTATGGCATGGCAACAGGTATATGGGAAGCGATGATCGTGCCGGCAAGGGCCGAAGTGATCATCACAAAACAAGGAAAGTTATTGGTGAACAGTGCAGTCACCGATATTGGCACCGGCACACTCACGGTGATGACCCAGATCGCTGCCGATGAACTCGGTTTGCCCTTGGAAGATGTCAGCTTTTTTTATGGGGATAGTAAGTTGCCTTTTGCACCGATACAGGGGGGCTCGTTTACAGTATCAACGGTGGGCTCAGCAATTAAAGCTTCAGGGAAGGCCCTGCGAAAAAAGCTGTTGAAAAAAGCGCAAAGTGTTGATGGTTCGCCATTTAAAAA
>JBDSLD010000201.1:0-12921 GCA_039916545.1 Ferruginibacter sp. | reverse complement strand
AGATATGCTGGCTTCAACAGGTGTCGTTGCCCCCAATTTACTTACCGGGTACACTAACCTTGAACAAAAAATAAGTGTGGCCGGTAACCGTTCACCGGAGGATGTTTTAGCAGGGATCCGGGCAACATTGCAGGTATTTCAACAGGATATCATTAAAGCCCTTACAGACGACCAGCCCAAATTGGACGACGCTCAAAAGATACTAATCAGGGAAGACTTAAACAATGGGTTGTATATTGAGGCAACAAAAAAAGTTGCAGGATTTGTCAGGGACAGCAATGCCATAGCAGGCAGCACGGTAGTTGAAAACGCCATATTGCCCGCGGTTCCGGCAATGGACATTTCTTTTAGTGAAGTGATTACCTCAAGTGCATTAATGTTAAATGAACAGGCGCAAGTCAATAATGGTGATGAGCAGGTAACAATTGAAAAATTTCATACAAGGGTATTGAATAAGTTGGCCCTGCATACTATCATACAAACACTGCTGATCGGAACAGGAATTGCCCTGATGGGATATACAATATTCGCAGAAAAATTTACCGGTACGCCTACGGACATGATCGAGGTTTTTAGTTGGTCGCTTGTGCTGGATATCACATTGAATAGCACGCTGACCGGCCTGATCGGGAAGGTACCTAAAAAAATAGGTGCCTGATGCGAGGTTTGGGAAGATGTAAAAAATGTCAAAATTTTAAGCTGAAAATATATAGATAAGCTTAGTGAAACATTAAATTAATCCTGAACCTACATCCCAAACTTTAAGCACTGTTCTTTTATAAAAGACAACCCGTTTGTAGCTATGTCCCAGGGCAGTGAATACTCGCGCCATACATTAATTGCATTTGCGAAATCCGGGTCGTTCCGGGAGAAGGCTTCAATGGTGAGCCAGCCTTTATAATTTATATGTGCCAATGTCGAAAATGTTTCCTCCCAATGCACGTGCCCGTCACCGGGAGTTCCGCGGTCATTTTCACTGATGTGGACATGCGCCAGTACGGGAGCGATGGTTATAATGGCATCTTTGTTCTTTTTCTCTTCAATATTTGCATGGTGCGTGTCAAACATGGCCCTTACATTTGGGTGGGCCGCCGTGTTCACCAACCTTGCCAACTGCTCCATCGTGTTGCACAAATAACATTCAAAACGATTCACCGCTTCCAGCGTAAGTGTAATGCCAGCTTGTGCGGCATATGCTCCGGCAGCATTCAATACTTCCGCACTCCAGGCATATTCCTCGTCAAGAGGTGCATGCTTCGCAAAAACTCCATGCGCCGAATGAAAGGGCCCGGCAATTACAGTTGCGCGCAGGTCATGGGCGCGGTCTATCGCCCACTTTATCCTGTTAAGGCCGTTGGCCCTTACATTCGCATCAGAACTGACTGGGTTGTCATCTTTACCCAACACGAACACTGTCGTTGTCTCCAAGCCTATATTAGCGGCATGATCACCAAAACGCTTGTAAGCTTTTTCATCCGGCGAGCCCACGAGGCATTCCACGCCATCGTAACCGATCTGCTTTAATCTATCCAGCACCGGGAATAATTCATCCGAAACTACCGCTGACCAAACCAGTGTATTGAATCCTATTTTATTCATTTCTTATAGAATGATTTTATAATTATGAGGTACGATAAGGCACATTAATGGCGATTTTACCCGCCCATTTTTTAGGCACTGGCTTACCGGCGGCCCAGTGGATCGCATTGATAATAAGGTGTTGAAAAGACTCAAGGCGAAAGTCTTCCGGGTGCCCCAGTGTTGTCATAAAAAAGTTGCCTCCGTACGAATTTTTTCCTGTCCAGGCTACAGGATTATCAATTGCATCCGTAGTGTTAGGATTTACAGAATGCCCCATCAGCAATTGAGTGGAACCATTGGAAGGATAATCTGGCAACACTTTGTATAACCATGACCTCGCATGAAAATTTTTGTCAACGCCGGTAAGGATCGGGTTGTTGGCTGCTGCCGGAATGATGGAAACATCCGTGGAAGATTCATGTCCGTAATGCGTATGGTTCGCCTTGCCTCCCCAGCCCGGCGGTGCATTGAATGCCAGTTCTGCAAAGGCGTTCCACTTTTCCAAGGGGTGGCCTTTGGGATAATTAAAGGCATGCGTGGTAGTGCGGAAACCCATCACCGGTTTACCGGTTTTCAAATAGTCTTCTATGTATTGGACCTGCTCTGCGGGAAGCCTGCGCCAGCGAAGGAAAAACACGACCAGGTCCGCATCTTTCAATGCTTCCAGTCCCGGGATGTTCTCCTCTGAATTATGGTCAGGAAAAGCTTTAAGTACCCTGGTGCGAAACCCGTAATTTTTCTCCAGTTCTGCTGCAATCAGCGGCAACGTTTCTTCACCACTATATTCATGATCGCCGGTAACGAATACAACCAGCGGGCCTTTTTGAGTATCCTTTTTAATTTTGTCAATTGAACGAAAACCAACTATGTTCGTAATAGCAAACACTAAAAAAAGTTGCAACAGGAATCTCGATCTTTTCATTGAAATGTGGTTGATATAATTTAAATAATACGGTTAAAATATTTTATTATTTTTCTAACGGATGTTGTTTAAGTAATTCTTCCGGTGTGTAAAACCCGGTTTTAGTAGTGATAGCGGCCCTTACTTGTTTTACTTTATCAGCAGAGACTGGAGGCGCATTATTTCCAAAAGAATTTCTTATGTAAGTGAGCACGTCGGCCAGTTCTTCATCTTTTAACAGGCCTCCAAAAGGTGTCATCGGCACCTGCCCGGGATATTTTTTTCCATTGACCTCAATGGGTCCATAAACTCCTTTTAATACAATTTTAATCAGGCGCTCATCACTGCCCAATACCCATTTGGAGCCGGTGAGTGGCGGAAATCCCGCTGCTTCCAATCCTTTTCCATCAGGCTGGTGGCAAGTGATACAATACCCGTCTTTTGAATAAATTAGTTTGCCTGCAGACAGCACATCGCCTTTAATTCCACCTGGCTTGTCTTTTATGATTTCTTCATTTTTCACAGCAACATTGTTGCCATTGAGATGAGCGACAGCTGTTTCATAGGCACCTGTCATCCATTGATCCAGGGTTTTTTTGCCCGCTTCCAGCACTATAGGCAATCCTTTCTCCTTATCAAGCCACGAGGCTGACACGATCGACTCGAGCCTTACCCGGCCACTATCATCTTTGGCTGCATCCATTAATAATTTTGCCTGGTCCGGCAATTGGTTACCTGTAAAACGCACCACTTCAACCGCGGCTGCCCTTACCCGGTAGTCTTTCGCATGCAGCAATTGGTGCAGCAGGTTTTGATCTACTTTATTCAATCCCCAGCTTACCCATAACCCTTCCAGTAAATAATGTTCATATTCAGGAGAAGATTTATCAAGCTTCTCTATCCAGGCCTTCAGCGCCGGCAATACTTCCGATGCCTGGTGTGCCCTTATTTCCCGGAGGCTGCGATAGCGTGTCCTGTATTCAGGGAGTTTCAGGTTATCCAATAATTCGTTTACGCTTGCACCGGCAACTTTCGCCGGAACTACTAACGGGCGAGAAGGATAAGTGATCCGGTAGATACGGCCGTGCTCATGATCCCTCAACGGATCCCTTGCATTGTGTTGCATATGGCCGATCAGTACATTGTGCCAATCAGCAATATAAAGTGATCCATCGGGCGCAAACTCCAGGTCGACAGGACGGAAATTTAAATCGGAAGATTGCACCAGGTCCTGCCGGTGATGACTTTTATAACCAGTACCGTCATCTGTAAGTGTGTGTTGTTTGGTGCCCAGGAAACCGATGGTATTATTGAGCAGCATATCGCCCTGTACATCGTCCGGAAAGTGCCTGCTGGAAACAAACTCGAGTCCGGAGGTTGGCCTTACCCGGTGTGCTTCTTCGATCAGGCTGGCTGATTTTGGAGTAAACTCGCCATACCTGGATTTGACCGTTCCGGGCATCATCCAGCTCACATCAGGGCCGGAAGTTTCTGCGTAGAAAACCTGTCCCCACTCATCAAAAGCAATGCCCCAGGGATTAGGGATCGATAATTGCGCAATGCGGTCCAGCTTGCGCCGGTTGATATCATACCGGAAAAAACCACCATTCGTACCGCGAACCGGTCCGTAGGAAGTTTCAATATCATTTACCAAAAAAACGCCTTGACCCATGTAAATCGCGCCGGAGGGATCGGTCGTATAGGCATGGTGCGCATGGTGTGTATCATGGTCATCAAACCCGCTTAACAAAATTTCTTTGGTATCTGCTTTATCATCACCGTTGGTATCTTTTAACAGTACAAAATTTGTACCCTGCGAAAGGTACACACCTTCCGGCGCAAACTCAAAGCCAAGCGGTAATTGCAGGTGATCTGCGAACACCGTTTCTTTATCCGCTCTGCCATCGCCATCCGTATCTTCGAGTATCAGTAATTTATCGTTGGGCTTTGGATCACCCGGCCTCCAGTGCGGATAGGTAGGCATAACAGCAACCCATAGACGCCCTTTGTTATCAAAAGAGATCTGCACAGGTTTGGCTAAATCGGGAAACTCCTGTTCAGAAGCAAAGAGGTCAATTTTATAGCCCGGCGCCATTTTAAATTTTGATAAAGCTTCCTGTCCGTACAGGTATTTCAGGTTGCCATTTTTTTCGCTTGGTTTGAAATTGGTTTGTACAATTGGCAGGGGACTGGTATTTTTATCCGCAGCATCCAGGTCCATTTTTTCTCCTTTGTTTGCTTTCCAGATAGCCGTGTCTCTTATCAGGGTCATCTCCCGGATCTTGACCAGTTCTGCCGGGTAATTACTCGGACCAAACGGATCATAACGGCGGCCATACACATGCACCCCGTTGGGGACCTTATAATCGTTGTGCCACATCCAGTTTTTTTCCAGCACCGCGCTGCGAACCAGTTCCCGGTTTGCAGCTGCTTTTTCCCCAGCTTCGCCAAATACTGCATCTGCCAGGAAGGGGCCGAACTTTGCATAGCCGGAATCCGATAATTGCGAACCATCAATCGTCAGGTCCGCCGGGTCTTTATCGTACCAATCCTTTGTGGGGGAAAAAGCGTCGATAAAATGAATGTTATTTTTTGCAGCGATCTCCTTCATCGCATTGGCATACAGCGACAGGTTTTTGTTTTCCACTGTACCATCCGGCAGATCGAATTTTTTCGAAAGGTCTTCAAATGCAATGGGTGAAACGATACAAAGCTGGGGCGCTGATATGCCATTGTATTTTTGTTGTAAAGTATGTTTGATAAAAGAATCCAGCTCGGCTTTGTAATTCTCCAGTCCTGCTTCGCCCTGGAAGGATTCATCGTATCCAAAGAATGCGATAATAATATCGGCCTTATGTTTGGTGATCCATTGATCGGGATATTCATTAAAACCTTCGGTGTGTGGATCATTGGCCAGTTCGGTCTGAAATTTTTCTGCGCCAGGAAAGGCCCATGGCGTGTTGCGGGCCGAATGTGGCCGGAAACCAGGGGTATTGCCGCCATCACACATATTACGGATATACAATGAACTATCAGGATAGCGAAGCTGTAACTCCGTTTCGAAATAACCAAAGTTCATCATCCTTGATCCCAGGTTATTACCGATTAAAATGATATGCGCATTTTTTTTTACGCTGAGATAAGTGTGATCGCCCTTGTTACTACAACCGGATGCGATGACTAATACCATTCCAAAAAATGCCAATACAAGGTTTCTTTTTTTATGCAACATCTTGCCAGTTTTTTTATTTAATTTTTTAATACTAAAACAACTTTTGCCATCATTTCCGGTTGATTGATTAAGCCAAATATGCTAACAGGCCGATCGGTCTGGTAAGGCGCGAAAAACGGAGTTGCTGTTCCTGTCTAAAATTACAGCCGGATTGAAAGGTATGGAAGGTAGCGGAATATTTTTTTCATTCGATAGCATTTGCAAAATCGTTCTATTGATGTAAATATAGTATCAAAAATAACAAGTCATTAAAACGAATGAATATAATTCGCGACAAGAGTAAATTCATATCATTTAAAATAACTATGTCATGGGAATTTGAAAGTCAACCAGGCTGAAGGGACAAATATAATTTTTGGATATTTTAGGTCTTCAGTATCGCAGCATAAAATTCGACGCGTCCGCCAGGAATGTAACGTGTCCCCGGCCGGTAGGTGTATCAGGTTCCCGGCGGAATTTGTATCGCAATTATATTTTATTCTACCGATATTTAGTCCCTGGTGGGACAGGGTATATATTGTGTAATTGGGATTGAAGTTGAACATTGGTTCCTGCGAAAGCGCATGCAGTAAAATTATTGAATTTACCCATTGGCCGTGGCTCACCAGGTGAATTCACAGCATACAGATCTTACAACTCATTTATCAAATCTTATTTGAATGAAAAATATAAAACAGCAACAGCTCCTGATTTTCTTCATTCTATGTAACCTTATCGCTGTATCACAAACAAAAAAATCGTTGCCTCATTTATCTGCCACAAACGGAGTTGTACAGCTATATGTGCATGACAAGCCTTTCCTGGTACTTGGTGGCGAATTAGGGAATTCAAGTACGTCAGATGTTGATTACATGCGACCTATCTGGCCAAAACTAAAATCCATGCATCTCAATACTGTGCTGGCACCTGTGTATTGGGAGATGATGGAGCCGGTTGAAGGCCGGTTTGATTTTACCCTGGTCGATAGCATGATTGCAGGAAAACGCTGAAAACCTTTACAGACAATGAATTGCGAAGATTTTTCTTGTTGAATATTATTAATCTGACACTAAAGAAATGGCCTAAAATAAAATATTACTGAGCTGTTTAATAAAAGGCATTTAAGTGTGGCCACTATTTGATCTTCTACATCAGTAAGCGGGTCAGCTGCCTTTCGTTGGTTCGGTTCCGATGAAATCGGAATTGAAAAAATGCGCAGCCTGTTTTTTCAAAGAAGCAAAACAGCAGCGTTCCGGTTATCCGCCAGCTGGCGGACCGGCTGTGGAGGCAAAAGTAGAGAGTTGACAGGTAGTTGGTGAAGTGAAGATTGGGATTGGAAAATATTCTAAAACCTCACCAGCTATTAATAAAAGGGTTTTCTTGCAGACACTAAATAAGTTTGCCGTCAACGATCGGTCCTGAATGGCGATGCGGGCAACCCTTCTTTATTGTATAAATTCGCTCCATCAGGGTTATCGGCCCATGCATACCGCACATATAGCGGGCTGGCGATTTCATCACTCCATACAATTATATGATCACCCTCGATGATTGCTTTTGCCCACACAAATTTTTTATCAATCCCGGCGATAGCAAACTCTCTCAACTCTTCACCATCATTTGTAACTAAACCGCTGCCCGTGTTGCTAAAGCTGATTTTTATTTTATTTCCATCAATGATGGCAGACTGGTAAAGCGGGCCCGAATAAACAATATCACTGTCCCTGTAAGCGATTTTTTCAGCTGCCAATGCCAAACGTTCGCCGACATCTTTTTTATTATCAGGATGAATATCGTTCCATTCACCTAAATCAATTGCCACAGCCATGGCAGTGTTTGTAACCGACAAGGACCTCAACTGCGCCTCTCTCAATTCCGCCCATTGACTTTCGGAAGGGAGATAGTTGGCATCCATAAAATTTGGAAGCTGTACAAACAGGAAAGGAAGATTTCCCTGCTGCCAACGGTTTCGCCAATCGAGGACCTGCGCAGGCTGAAGCTTTCCATATTCTTCCGCTCTTCCTGTATTTGCTTCACCCTGGTACCAAAGAAACCCTTTGATAGTATAATTGATAAGCGGCGCGATCATCGCATTGTACAAAGCGGATGGCTGGTTTTGCAAAGAAATATTTTCGCCGTTGGCGGCCCGGGGTTGAAATACTTCGCCCACTTTATATTGCCAATTGCCTTTCAGGTCGATCGTGTCTTTACCGGCAAATAAACAGTAGGGCTTGCCAGTAACAAATCCTCCTTTACCGGTTGTGTTGGTGACTTTTATAACAATAATATTTTTCCCCTTCTTTAACAGATCTGCCGGTACATTGTATTTTCTTTGAGGATACTGATAGGTAGTATGACCTATCTCTTTTCCGTTAATATACAGCACATCTGCATCAACAATTCTTCCCAAAAAAACTTTTGCCGCGATACCATTCAAAGAAGCAGGCAGATCAATTTCCTTCCGGTACCATACCACCCCATCCAGGCCCCTAATGCCCTGGTCTTCCCAATATCCGGGTATGTTGATCGTGCGCCAGCCCTTTGGTATATAAGTAGTATCATACCATGTTTTGGCACCTGTCAACCCCTTGTCCTGCGACGGCCTGGCTTGCTTTCCTGCATCGGCGGCTATTCGCAGTAAACCATTGACATAGCTGGTATCTTTGTTTTTTTGTAAAGTATTTATTATCCCGGGAAAGTCCTTTAAGCCTTCTTCACCGATCCACGCTTCGATAGGTGTGCCGCCAACACTTGCATTGATCAATCCGATAGGGACATGATATTTTTCATAGATCTTTTTTGCGAAAAAATAAGCGACCGCCGAGAACTGGAGAACATCCAGCTTGTTAGCGGTTTTCCAAAAACCAGTCGAAAGATTATTGCGTGGTGCTTGCAGATCGGTCATAGCCGGAACCAGGAATTGCCTTATCTGTGCATAATCTGCTTCGGCTATTTCCTGTGCGTACCTGGTGCTATGAAGTGCCATTTGATGCACCATATTCGATTGACCGGAACATATCCAGACATCGCCAATCAATATGTCTTTTAAACTGATCCTGTTAGTACCGGAAATGTCCATTGTATATGGCCCGCCGGGTTTCATCGGGAGCAACCGGGCCGACCATTTTCCGTCTTTTCCCGCAGTTGTTTTAAGCGTTTTACCATTGAACTTTATGCGTATCTTTTCACCTGTGGACGCCCAGCCCCAGATGTTAATTTTGACATCTCTTTGTAACACCATACTGTCCCTGATCAATGCTGGCAACCTCACTTGTGAATAAGCTGGCTGAATAAACGGAACGCAATAAAAGATTAAAAAAGCAAGGGTTATTTTTTGACAGATATTCATAAAGCAATATTGTTTTTAATCACCTACAACTAAGCTGGTAATTCAAAAGGCTAAGGTAAGGCCGTTTCTATATTACCGGGAAATTAAATAATTTCTCTCTAAATTTAGCCTGGTAAAATCTATGAATGATCAAAGTTAGTAGCAAGATTAATGGGGTTCGTATCATTTGTGTAAGTGGCAGTTTTTATTACAATTTATGTTTGTATTGTTAATATAGCAAATGCTTGCTGTCTTGAAAAGTGTCCGGCAAATTGCAGCGCTGTTAAAACGTATTTGTAATTATCAGCCTTTTTAATAAAGTAACATAAATGAAAACATTGATCCTGGTTCTTTCGGCTATAATGTTTACAACTGCTTTGTTTGCACAACCCAGGCCCGCAGAGGTGGCCAATATTGAAAGGAAGTGGCAGGATACTGCTTATGCGAATGTTTCGCCCGCAGAAAAATTGGACATTTATTTGCCTGATGAAGGGGATGGGCCCTTCCCGGTTATCATCAGCATTCATGGCGGCGCTTTTTTAGGAGGCGACAAGGCTGATGACCAGTTGAGCCCCATGTTGCCGGGACTGAAACGTGGATATGCGGTTGTTTCTATTAATTACAGGCTAAGTGGCGAAGCGCTGTTTCCAGCTAATATAAATGATGCGAAGGCTGCCATTCGCTGGGTAAAAGCAAATGCGGCTACTTACAAATTGAATGCACAGAAAATTGCTTTGTGGGGGAGCTCGGCCGGTGGCAACCTGGCTTCCCTGGCGGGCACAAGCGGTGATGTTAAGGAACTGGAAGATCCAACACTTCGCAATGCAGATCAATCCAGCAGGGTACAGGCGGTGGTAGACTGGTTTGGCCCCACTAATTTTTTATTAATGGATCCGCAACTAAAGGAAACCGGGAACGGAACCCCCGATCACACCGAAGCCCATTCACCGGAAAGTAAAGTATTGGGCAAACAGATCACTGGTATTGCTGGGTTAGTTAAGAAAGCCAATCCGGAAACATATATCACGAAAGACGATCCTGCGTTTTTAATCGAACACGGCACGAAGGACAGGTTGGTTCCTACCCAACAATCGGTACAGTTCGCTGAAAAATTAGAGAAGGTGCCTGGCAAAGACAAAGTAAAAGCAGTACTGTTGGAAGGAGCAAACCACGGCGGTCCTCAATTTGAAACAACTGAGAACCTGGAGACCATATTTACTTTCCTGGACAAAAACCTGAAATAAATTACTATTCAAATTACATCCACAAGATTAAATTCTTACAGAAAAAATTAAGCCATTACCTTTTAATAGGTCACAGTTATTCCGGCTCCCGCGCCCATATCGCTATCATAATGGGTAGAAAGCGAAAAGTATTTTGTAAGGATATATATGAACCCGGCCATATACTCTTTATCTGTGTTTACAAAAAAATTAAAGCGAAGTCTTCTTGTAAAAGCTACATCCGCTCTACCCAATGACATCCGTATTTGTCCCTGCATATCGATTCTTGCATCTGCCATTAGCAGCATTGGCAGCGTGTATTGAATGCCAAGGCATACTACTGACCGCTGGTCCTTGGTGTTTTGCTGGCCGAATAAATTTTTCTCATACCCACTGTTCTTTCGATAGCGCCAGTCGAAGCCCACATATGGCATCAGCCATTGGTTGCTGCCAAAATACCGGCCGATATGGGTTTCGCTTTCAAAGCCCTTGCTATCGGTAAGGCCTAGCCGCCATTCCGTTTTCAATGACCACCGGGTATTGGCAAAGCGAAGTTCCCCGTCACTGCCATTGCTTTCCAAACCGAGCTGGGCGTACGAATATAACTTTTTATCATCTGCATAAACTTTACGCATGTTCTGTTGATAGCTCGCTGGCTGCACCGTGGAATCAGATTTTTCATAACTGAAGATCCTTCCCATACCAGCCATCATGTGATATAAAATATGACAATGAAAGTACCAGTCACCCGAGCCTTCCGATGCATGGAATTCAATGGTATCCGTCTCCATAGGCATCACATCAAGCACAGTTTTCAACGGAGAATATTTGCCTTGCCCGTTCAGCACCCTGAAAAAATGGCCGTGAAGGTGCATGGGATGGCGCATCATTGATTTGTTGTGGATCACTATCCGGATATTCTCCCCTTTTTTAATAAGGATCTTATCTGTTTCCGACACGGTTTTATTATTGATCGTCCACACATACCGGTTCATGTTACCTGTTAGTTCAAATTTCAAATTCCGGAGAGGTCCGGCGGGCAGCGTGGTCTCACTGGGAGACTTCAGCATGGCATAATTGAGTGTCGTGATCGCCTGGTTGCTATCTGCGATCTCAGGGTACATTACCATGTTCATGTCCATTTGCTGCAAGCTCATGCGCATGCCCATATCGTTCATTGTTCCGTTTCCGTTCATCATTTCATTCATCATCTTCATGCCTTCAAAATATTTGAGGCCGGGCATTTTTCCGGCTTCCTGTTTGGTTCCCCTGCCGAGCCACAGCGACGTACTTTTTGTGCGATCCTCTGACGTAGCCATAAACTCATAACTTCCATTACCCGGCACCGTTACCACGAGGTCGTAGGTTTCGGATACACCAACCATTAAGCGGTCCACTTCAACTGGTTGCACTTCCTGCCCGTCCGTAGCCACCACTGCAATTTTTCCACCTGCAAAGCGCAGCCAAAAATAGGTGGATGAACTGCCGTTGATTAGCCGTAGCCTTACTTTATCACCAGCGTTAAATTGTGGCGCACTATCCTTCGCTTTTCCATTTGTAGTTAAAAGGTCATAGTAAATATCGCTTACATCCATTGCCAGCATACGCTTGCGCTCATTGGTAAATTTTACGCTTAGTTTTTTTTCCCTGATAGCTTGCAAATAATCCTGCGTGGCGCCTTTACGGATTGCATACCAATCGGTCGCGTTGTGCAACGACCGTGCTACCTGTCCAGGCTTTTCATTTATCCAGTCGCTCAGTAATACCGTATATTCTTTTTCCGCTGGGTTTTTTTCTTTTTTGTGAATGATAAAAGCGCCATACATCCCGGATTGTTCCTGGAGCATGGAGTGAGAGTGGTACCAATAAGTGCCGCTTTGCACGATAGGAAATTTGTATATCCAGGTGCTGTTGGCTTTAACCGGTGTGGTTGTAAGATAAGGCACGCCATCCTGGTCGTTTGGTACGATGAGCCCGTGCCAGTGGATCGATGTTTCCATATGCATCAGGTTATGCACATGGATCTCGGCCGTATCGCCTTCGGTAAAATCTAATTGGGGCGCGGGAATAGATCCGTTAATAGCTATGGCATTAGCTTTTTTACCCGTGTAATTTACAACGGTATCGGTCACATATAAATGATAGACCACCCGGCCACCTTGTTTCGACATGAATGGCGCTCCTGGCAGAGGGGGCTGACCAGGCATGCCCATATTATGTTGCGCCACAGCAATGTACCCGCTGAATAGCAATGCTAATATCACCAGTCTTTTCAGCCCCATCTGCCTTGCTGCTTTGCTACAAAACGAGTAATGTAAAACCAATCTGTACATTGAAATGGTTATTGTAAGGTCGTGGTTATTTTTCCGCAGGTGAGCATGGCGTTGCCGTAGTATGGGTTTCTAATGTCTTTTTCGGAACTTAACCAGTAGGCTTTTTTCATGGGGCAATAATCAATATAAACGGGGCCGGTCGCTTTGCCGGATTTAGTGAGGGTGATCATATTGTCCGACAGGGTCTGAAAGGCAAGCCGTTGTTTTGCCAGGTCCTTTCCGGTGGCAATATTGTTTGCGTCTGAGCGCATTTTAGCCTGCGTGGTCTTTAACGCAGCCTGTTCGTTTGCAGGCAGGCTGTTAACGTTCACCCCATTAATGGATGAAATAAAACTTGCAGCACT
>JBDSLD010000200.1:0-8615 GCA_039916545.1 Ferruginibacter sp. | reverse complement strand
ATTGGTCATACCCATCCGCATTATGTAAAACGACTGGAGGACCAGCTGCATAAAGTCGGGTTCTATTCCAACTCCGTAAAAATCCCATTGCAAGTCGAGTTAGCGCATAAGCTGGGCAAGGTGTCCGGCAAGGAAGATTACCAGTTGTTCATGTGCAATTCCGGTGCGGAAGCCAATGAGAATGCATTGAAGTTAGCCTCATTTTACAATGGAAGAAAAAAGGTAATTGCGTTTAGAAAAGCATTCCATGGCAGAACGTCATTGGCTGTAGCAGTAACCGATAATCCAAATATAGTTGCGCCGGTTAATAAAACAGACAACGTATTGTTTCTTCCTTTCAATGATGAGGTAGCGCTGGAAATTGCTTTCGAAAAAAATGAGATCTCATCCGTTATTATTGAAGGCATACAGGGAGTAGGCGGAATTAATGTGGCGTCCGATTCTTTCCTGCAAAAAATAAGAAGTTTGTGCGACCAATACAACGCCGTGTTTATAGCGGATGCGGTACAATGTGGTTATGGAAGAAGCGGTAAATTTTATTCGCATGACCACAGCGGTGTAAATGCTGATATCTATACAATGGCAAAAGGCATGGGTAATGGTTTCCCTGTTGCGGCCATTTCTATCGCGCCAAAAATCCAACCAAAGCATTTTATGCTGGGCACTACTTTTGGCGGCAATCATTTAGCTTGTGCGGCTGCATTGGCGGTACTGGAAGTGATTGAAACGGACGACCTGCTAAATAATGCAGAAATAGTGGGAAGCTACCTGGTAGAAGAATTAAAAAAACTGCCGCATATCAACGAAGTAAGGGGCAGGGGATTAATGATTGGCATCGATCTTCCGGATGAACTAAAAACAGTTAAAAGAAATTTGCTTTTCAATCATAAGATATTTACAGGTGAAGCAAAACCCAATGTTATCCGGCTGTTGCCTGCACTGAATATTTCAAAAACGGAAGCGGATATTTTTTTAGCTGCGATAGCAAAAGAATTACATGCGGCGGCAGTATCCGCATAGAAAATAAATATACGTCTGTAACATAAAATCAATCACAACATTGAAAAATTTTGTATCTGTAAATGATGTTGAAGATATTAATGGCCTGGTGGCAAAAGCCCTGGCCTTCAAGTCTGACCCTTTTTCCGCTAAGCATTTAGGCACAAATAAAAGGGTAGGTCTATTATTTCTAAATCCTTCCTTACGTACCAGGTTGAGCACGCAACTGGCAGCAGCTAATTTGGGTATGGAAGCGATTGTTTTTAATGTAGATAAAGAAGGCTGGGCGCTGGAATTTGAGGAAGGCGCGATCATGGATGGCAGCACCGTGGAGCATATAAAGGATGCGGCGCCCATTTTAGGACAATACTTTGACATCATATGTGTCCGCACATTTCCTTCGCTAAAAAACAGGGAAGATGATTACAGCGAACAGGTCATTAAGTCATTTATACAATTTTCGGGTGTGCCGGTAGTAAGTCTTGAAAGCGCCACATTACACCCGCTCCAATCGCTGACAGACATCATTACTATAAAAGAATTTACACAGATCAATGGCCCCGCAAATGTGGAAGGATTGGTGGTGCGGCCAAAGGTTGTGTTGACCTGGGCGCCACATGTAAAGCCTTTACCCCAATGCGTTGCCAACAGTTTCGCTCAATGGGTCAACGCCTGGGGTGAAGCCGAATTTGTGATCACTCACCCGGAAAATTATGAGTTGTCGACGGCTTACACAAATGGAGCGACCATTACTCACGACCAGGATGAAGCATTAAAAGGAGCAGATTTTATCTATGTAAAAAATTGGAGCGCATATGCCGACTATGGTAAAATATACAACCACGATCCGGCCTGGATGCTTACACAGGAAAAATTGAAACAGACAAACAACGCGAAAGTAATGCACTGCCTGCCGGTACGCAGGAACGTGGAACTAAGCGATGAAATTTTAGATAGCAGTAACAGCCTTGTAACTCAACAGGCTGGTAACAGGGTATGGGCCGCCCAGGCAGTGTTGGCAGAAATAATAAATGGTCAATAAATGCAGCAACTTTTTGTTATAAAAATAGGCGGCAACGTGATCGACGACGATGCGGCCTTGCAATCTTTCCTTAACAACTTTGCATCAATCAATGCAAAAAAAATATTGGTGCATGGCGGGGGCAAGATAGCAACTAAAATAGGGGAGCAGTTAGGCATCCAATCAAAATATATCAATGGCAGGCGGATTACAGATGAAGCTACCATTGACCTGGTGACGATGGTTTACGGCGGATTAATAAATAAAAAACTGGTGGCAAAATTGCAGGCACAGGGATGCAACGCCATTGGGATGACCGGTGCCGACGCCAATATAATACCGGCAATTAAAAGGCCCGTAAAGGAAATTGATTACGGTTTCGCCGGCGATATAAAAACCAGCGACATCGGCACAAATAGCCTGGAAGTTTTACTCTCAAATAATTTTACCCTGGTAATTGCACCACTTACACATGATGGCAATGGTCAAATATTAAATACCAATGCTGACACTATCGCATCAGCCTTAGCGGTTGGACTCTCCAAAAGTTATGATGTCAGGTTGATCTATTGCTTTGAAAAGAAAGGTGTGCTGGAAAATGTGGCGGACGAAAATTCTGTGATCAATTTAATTACGAAGGAAAAATACGTACAACTGGTACAAGACAAAAAATTGTTTGATGGAATATTGCCAAAGATCGACAACGCTTTTGCAGCCATTGACAATGGAGTAAAGGAAGTATTGATCGGAGATGCAAACGACCTGTTGCAGAATGTAACAAATGATACCCGCGGAACTTTAATAAAATAGCATGAAAGAAAATTTTTACGAAAATGCGGTATCGTTGTTAAAGCTATTGATCGCAACTCCTTCTTTTTCACGGGAAGAAAATGTTACGGCGGAAATAATTGCTGCATTTTTCACCCGTAACAACGTGTTATTTGACCGGGTTGGCAATAATATTTATGCAAGGAACAGATACTATGAAAATAGTAAGCCTACCCTTTTATTGAATTCACACCATGACACGGTACAACCCAATAAAGGCTATACCCTGGACCCATTTTTACCCATCGAAAAAGACGGGAAATTATTTGGGTTAGGAAGCAATGATGCCGGTGGCTGTTTGGTTTCATTGATGTCGGCCTTCCTGCATTTTTACGACCAGGCAGATCCAAAATACAATATTGTTTTCGCGGCAAGCGCAGAAGAAGAAATAAGTGGGGTTAATGGAATAGAAGCAGTATTGCCTTATCTTGGTAATATTGATTTCGGCATTGTTGGGGAGCCAACTAATTTGGAAATGGCGGTAGCCGAGCGTGGCCTGATGGTTATCGATTGCATTGCGCAGGGACGCGCGGGCCATGCTGCCAGGAACGAAGGAGAAAATGCGTTGTATATTGCCATCGATGATATTAACCGGCTAAGAAATTATAAATTTGAAAAAGTAAGTAAGCTGCTGGGCGAATCGCGTTTAACCGCTACCGTTATTGACATGGATAATAAGCAGCATAATGTGGTACCGGCACAATGCAGGTTTATATTAGATGCGCGGATAAACGAACTATACACTTTTGAAGAAGTGCTGGACATTTTAAAAACAATTTTGAAAAGTTCGTTCAAGCCCCGCACCGTGCGCATGAAGTCGACTTCTATCCCGCCGGACCATCCGTTGGTATTGGCTGGTTTGCACTTGGGTAAAGGTTACTATGGCTCGCCAACAACTTCTGATAAAGCGCTGATGCCCTTTCCCACTTTAAAGATGGGGCCGGGCGACAGTGCCAGAAGTCATATCGCAGATGAATTTATTTACCTGGATGAAATAAAAGATGGGATCGAAACTTATATTAAATTGGTGGAGCAAATAGTATGAAAAGTTTTGTGGTATGAGGTTTGGCGCAAAAGGAAGAAAGGCATAGCGCCAGCGAAAACAGATCTTGAAATAATTACTTGGGAAGATTTAAAATCAATTATAATTATGCGACTTTCAACATATCATTCCACTTTTTCTTTTCATACGCCTGCCACTACCATGTCACAAACCTTAAACCCCAAACCCTAAACCTTCCCCATGAAGCTCTGGCAAAAAGATAAAACATCATTAAAGGAAGTAGAGAAATTTACTGTTGGTAACGACCGCGACCTTGATATTTACCTGGCGCCCTTTGATGTGCTGGGTTCATTGGCGCATACAAAGATGCTGGAATCAGTAGGCTTGCTTACAAAGGAAGAGTTGGTTTTAATTGAAGCGGCATTAAAGGAAATATATTTTCTCATACAAAAAGGCAATTTCCAACTGGATGAAGGTGTGGAAGATATTCACTCACAGGTAGAGTTGATGCTAACAGAAAAACTGGGTGACATCGGCAAAAAAATACATAGCGCACGCAGCAGGAACGACCAGGTTTTAGTGGACCTTAAATTATTCCTGAGAAGTGAAATAGAGCAGCTGGTCGTAACAACGAAAGCACTGTTCGATTTGTTGATCCAGCAAAGCGAAACTTATAAAAATGACCTGCTTCCCGGTTACACGCATTTGCAACTGGCGATGCCTTCTTCATTCGGCTTATGGTTTGGCGCATACGCGGAAAGCCTGGTAGATGATCTTGTAACATTGCAGGCGGCATATGAAATCGTAAACAAAAATCCACTCGGTTCAGCGGCCGGTTACGGTTCTTCTTTTCCTATCAACAGGAGGATGACCACAGATCTGTTAGGTTTTGAGGACCTGAATTACAATGTCGTATATGCACAAATGGGGAGAGGTAAAACCGAGCGGATCGTTGCATCTGCCCTGGCAAATATTGCGGCTACCCTTTCTAAACTCAGCATGGACGCCTGTTTATACCTGAATCAGAATTTCGCTTTTATCAGTTTCCCCGATGAACTCACGACCGGCAGCAGCATTATGCCGCATAAAAAAAATCCGGATGTATTTGAACTTATACGTTCGCATTGCAATCGCATCCAGGCCCTCCCAAATGAGATCATGCTGATGACGACTAACCTGCCTTCCGGCTATCAACGGGACCTGCAGTTATTAAAAGAACATATCATACCCGCATTTTATAACCTCCGGGATTGCATACAAATGGCAGGACTGATGCTGACCAATATCCAGGTAAAAAAAGACCTGTTGAATGATGAAAAATATAAATATTTATTCAGTGTGGAAGAAGTGAACAAACTCGTGTTGGAAGGCTTGCCTTTCCGGGATGCCTATAAAAAGGTGGGCCTCGATATAGAAGCTGGCAACTTCAATTACGTGCCGGCTACCGCCCATACACATGAAGGTTCAATTGGTAATTTGTGCAATGACCAGTTACATCGCATGATGGACACGGTCATAAGTAAATATAATTTCGAAAAAGTGAATAAGGCCATACAACGGTTATTAGCATAACCACCGCTTCCAATCATCGATTACTAAAATAAACGGCCTTCTAAAGGCTTAAGCCAATTCTTATTACAATACGTTGGCTCCGGTATTCCGAATAAACCTTTCTTCCTTTTTTGAGACAGTGGTGAAGCTCCGCGATATAACCCATATTTGAATATATTTGCAAACAATCGCTATTCTAAATCATTTGTTTGCCAGTGAACTATTTTTTATTCATCGATACCGAGGCGTCGGGATTGCCTAAAAACTGGTCTCTGCCCTACACTGCCGCGGATAACTGGCCACATGCGGTACAGGTTTCCTGGATAATTTACAGCAAGGACGGAGTAAAGATCAAAGAGCAAAATCATTATATCAGCAACACTGATTTTGAAATTGCTGAATCGGCCATCCGCATCCACGGACTGACAAGGGCATTTTTACAGCAAAATGGTATTGATCGCAAACAGTTGCTGGAAATACTCTCCGGGGATTTACAAAAGTTTCAGCCAATGATAGTAGGGCATTTTATGGAACTTGACTATCGTATTATAGGTGCTGATTACTTTAGAGAAGCCATTGACAATCCCATGGAGGCCCTGCCGGCATTTTGTATCATGAAGGCATCGAAACACCTGCAGCAAAACCCGCAAAGTAAATTTTTAAGGTTAGGCCAGTTATACGAACTGCTTTTTAAAAAGCCATTACTTTTTCAGCACAATGCAATGGCCGATGCGGCCGCAACTGCTGATTGTTTTTTTGAGTTAGTAAGGAAAAATGAGATCACTTCATTTAACCAGCCACCCATCGAATTTCCAAAAGAGGAAAAAGTGATCAGCAGGTTTGGCTGGGTGATCGCCTTGTTCCTGGTTTTATTCAGTGCACTATTAATAGCCTGTTACTATGGATAACCGTTTGAATTTTTTGAAAACAGTAGTGCCATTTAATCTTTTACCCGATGATGTGCTGCAGGATACGGCTGCGATGCTGACTGAAACAAGGTTTAAAAAAGATGGTATCATTTATCGCCAGGAAGTCAGTAAAATGAAGGGCATTGATATTATTGTGGCAGGTGAATATGAAACTTTTTTTTACGATACCAGTCATAATAAAAGGTTAGTTGAATTTTTTCGCCCGGGAGATTGCTATGGAGGCATATCCGAATTATTGAATGGTAAGCGATCACTCTGTACCGTCTTCGTTAAAAAAGATACGTTGGTGTATGCTTTGCCCCGCAAGACTTTTAACGAGCTGTGCAAAAACCACGAGGAATTCTATCAGCATTTTACAGATTCCTTTGGGCACAGAATGCTCAATGAAGAGTTTGCGCATTTCTATAAAAACCCTACCAATTTTGAAAGAAGTTTTATTACTTCCGAGCAATTATATTCACGAAGAATAGAGAGTGTTGAATACAGGAACATTGTCTGGTGCGCTGCGGAAACGCCGGTGTATGAGGCCGCTATTATTATGGGACGGCAAAAGATCAGTTGCCTGTTTGTAAAAGATAAACAGGCAAAAATAATCGGCTTTGTAACAGACATCACTATACGCGATAATGTAGTGGCCAAACAATTAGGCTATGATAGCCTGGTGAGCAGCATAATGGATAACCCGGTTGCCACCATTAACGTACATGCGTTTGTGTACGAGGCTGTGCTTAACATGTTCCGTACCAAAATACGCTACCTGCTGATTGAAAAGGAGGGTGAATATTTAGGCTTTATCAGCCGAAATAAATTGTTGAGCGAACAGGGGCAGTCACCGCTGGTTTTCATCCAGTCGGTAAGACAAGCAGTCTCCATTGATGAGTTAAAACGCAAGTGGGAAACAGTACCACAAATAGTTGTGCAGTTGCTGGACCGTGGTGTGCATGCCGCCATCGTTAACCAGGTCATTACAGCTGTCTCTGACACCATCGCCGTTAAAGTAATCGAAACGGTGACAAAGGAAATGGGGCGCCCGCCTGCAAAGTTCGTGTACATGATCCTGGGCAGCGAAGGACGCAAGGAGCAGACTTTAAAAACCGACCAGGACAATGCCATTATTTATGAAGATAAAGCCAATGAGCACCGCGAAGAAGTAAGGGAATATTTTTTAAAATTTGCTTCCCAGGTTTCGGATCATTTAAATTCAATCGGGTTTAGTTATTGCACCGGCGGCTTTATGGCGCAAAATCCGAAGTGGACGCATTCTTTATCGCACTGGAAAAAAAATTACGAAAGCTGGATCAATGAAAGCGTGCCCGAAACAGTGATGCAAATATCGACCTTCTTCGATTGCCGTTATTTGTATGGTGATGAGACCATTATGAAAGAACTGGAAGCTTTTTTAAATGAACAGTTGCGAAATCCGATGGAACGGCTTTTTCATTTCATGGCAAAAAATGCGTTGCAATATGAACCGCCGCTCACATTTTTTAAAAACATCCGGACGTTCAAAGTGGATAAAAAGGAAGTATTTGATATAAAGAAAGCAATGACGCCGATCGTCGACCTGGTGAGGGTGTATGCTTTAAAGAACAGGATTTTTGAACCGAACACCGGAGAAAGATTGAAAGCGCTGAAAGATAAGCAGGTCTTTACGGAAAATGAAGTCACAGAATTGCTTCAGTCCTACTATTTTTTGATGGGCCTGCGGTTAAAAACCCAATCCAACCAGATCATACAGGATCATTCGCAGCCGGATAATTATATCATGCCGCAGCACCTGTCGAAGATCGATCAGTTGTCATTAAAAGAGATCTTTAAAACAATTGAGAATTTCCAATTGCGCATACGCATGCAGTTTACAGGGAATTTGCTGGGATGATCTTAAGGGATACTTGATACTGGTGATGCTGGATACTGTTGATAGTTGATGCTGGATACTGTTGATAATTGATGCTTGATGCTGGATACTGTTGATGCTGGATACTGGTGGAGGTATCAGTTCTCTATATTAAGTACTAAGTACTTAATACTTGCAAGAAAACTATGAAAACCTTTACAGACAATGGATTGTGGATTTTTCTTGTTGAATATTATTAATCTGAAACTAAATAAAT
This sequence comes from Ferruginibacter sp., assembly GCA_039916545.1. Classification (GTDB taxonomy): domain Bacteria; phylum Bacteroidota; class Bacteroidia; order Chitinophagales; family Chitinophagaceae; genus Ferruginibacter. The sequence goes on along the minus strand of JBDSLD010000200.1, from coordinate 170 downwards.
GGCCTAAAATAAAGTATTACTGAGCTGTTTAATAAAATGCATTTAAGTGTGGCCACTGTTTGATTTGCTACACCAGCAACCGGGTTAGCTGCCTTCGTTGGTTCGGTTCCGATGAAATCGGAATTGAAAAAATGCGCAGCCTGTTTTTTCAAAGAAGCAAAAACAGCAGC
>JBDSLD010000199.1:0-24902 GCA_039916545.1 Ferruginibacter sp. | reverse complement strand
ACACGTCGTCGGGTTGCTCATCATCGCTAAGCTTTTGCACCGTACGTGCGGCAAGGTGACCGCCGGAGGAAATACCTATGATATCCAGACGGCGGCCACGCAAACCAAAATTCGTCCGGTTTGACTTCAACAGCCTGAATGCTTTTAAAGCGTCCAAAAGCGCTGAATCGCGAACCGCAAGAGCTTTACCGACATGGTACTCTAACAAAGCAACATCAAAATTTTGTTGGTTGAGAAAAGCAGCGGCTTTTTGGCCTTCATTTTTCATCCTGATGGCTTCATACCCCCCGCCGGGAATTAAAAGTATGGTTCCTTTTGGCGATGCCGATCTTGTCCGCAAAAGTAACAGTAAGGGCTTATCCACGTTATGCAGGTTGCCATTGTTTGCCAACCGGTTTGCCTTACCCAGGCGCTGCCCATCCAGGGATAGGTAAGCTGCGCGGGATATTTCCCTATCGTTAACGCTTACCTGCGCGTTCACTGTTATAGAGAATGACAAAAACAAAACAAATAGATCTAGGTTCAATATTTTGCTATTCATGGAATTACTTTGGCTTAGCGTTAAAGTATAAGTATCGTAAAATAATTATCAGCTACCTTGCGTTAATTGTATCCTTGCCTCATTTATTACTGCATACTCACAAGTAATAGCTTTCCGTTTGTTAAAGTCAACAATTTTTTAACATACAGTTTAAGGTGATGTGTAAAAAACAATGCCGCCTTCTGGCTCGCATCATGAAAGCAAACAACATGCATGGGCATTGTCAGGATATAGAATAACTCATATTTATAATTGGCACGTTTGGACGATGCAGATCTTTCTGGTTTGACAAATCAGACTGCCGGAATTAAACCCGGCAAGGTTTTATCAGGTTGTCTAAAACGGTCTAAAGATATATGGTTAATAGTTTACTAGTACTTCCGCTTGTATCATAAGTTGTCCAAAACGTCTCATTTTTTTGAAGTAGCATACGGTGTAATGCTAAATGCTACCTGAGGTGCGAAACGGGGAGATACGCACTCTTTATTTTCTATATTTGGACTTAAGAGGATAGTATGGCACGTTTGTTAAACACGACATTAAGATATAGACAATTGCTTTTCGTAGCAGCGTTCCTATTACTGACTATTATCACTAAAGCTCAATCTCGTTATAATTTCAAACATTACCAGGTCGAAGACGGCCTTTCCAACAATAAGGTAACTTGTATTTTACAGGATAAAAAAGGCTTCATGTGGTTCGGAACGATTGACGGACTTAACAGGTTTGATGGCTATAGTTTCAAAACCTTTAGAAACAATGTGTCAATCCCAGGGGCGCTCGGAAACAATTTCATAAATTGTTTATACTGCGATGAGCAAAATATTTTGTGGGTAGGCACCCATAAAGGTATTTACAAATACGATCCTATCCATGAAGATTTTAAACTAATCAGCTTCTCAAAAAATCGATCAGTAAGAGCAATCCAAAAAGATTTAAATGGCAATATCTGGTACATATCTAATGGCAACCTTTATAAATATTTATTAAAAACTAATACCTTACATCCTTATCCAGGAAATGATAAGTTCACCTCGGTTTGTGTAACAGGCGATGGAAATGTATGGGCTTCCACCACAAGGGGGCTCATCAAGCAATATAATAAGGCTTCTGATTGCTTTTGTTCTGATGATGGTAATCGTTCGCTGACAGCTTCCATTAATAGCCGGTATATCGAAAATATATACGATACAAAGAAAGGCTCGCTGTTGGTTGCTACGCTGACCAATGGTATTTGGCTGTTTGACACTATTACCAGAAAAAGTAAAGCGATAATCACGCGCAATAAGGATGGCAGCGAGATGTACGTTAAAAACTTTGTGCAATCCGGCACTGATGAATATTGGGCTGCAACGGAAGACGGTGTTTATGTGTGCAACATTGGTACCGGTGTTTGCAATGAACTTCGGATGGAATATGATAATCCTTTTTCGCTTTCAGATAATTCAACCAATTGTTTATTCAAAGACAAAGAAGGAGGCATTTGGTTAGGAAGCCGCTTCGGTGGCGTTAGCTATTACCCTTTTCCTTACACATTTTTTACCAAATATTTTCCAAGGCCAGGCACAAACTCTATTAACGGAAATGGAATACATGAAATTTGCCCGGACGCTTTTGGTAATCTATGGATCGGCACGGAAGATGCCGGCCTCAATAAGCTGAATTTGAAAACAGGCAATATCCAACACTTTAAACCCAACGGAAGAAAAACCGGTATTTCATTTTACAATATACATGGGCTTTGGGCTCAGGGAGATTATTTATGGATAGGAACCTATCTCCATGGTATCGATAAAATGAAAATAACAACAGGTGAGGTGATTAAACATTATACTATTAAAAACAAACCTTATAGTAGCAATTTTATCGTACACCTGTACTTAACAAGATCGGCTGAACTTTTCGCAGGTACACCTGAAGGGCTTTATAAATATGATAAAGTCAGCGATGCCTTTTTACCGGTTCCTGGATTTAATTTTGAAACCCAGTCTATGCTCGAAGACGAAGACGGCATCTTGTGGATTTGCACAGTTGGCAATGGCGTGTACAGATGGGACAAAAGAAAGAACGTAATCGAAAATTTTAGAAATAACCCTAAAGACCCTAACAGCCTATGCGATAATATAGTAAATGGCGAATTCTTAGATAGCAAAGGTATCATTTGGCTCGCAACCGAACAGGGGCTTTGTAAATATGACCCTCGTCAAAGAAAGTTTAAAACATATACTATTAACAATGGACTGCCCAGCAACTTCCTTTTTAAGATATTACAAGACAAGAAAGGGAACTTATGGATAAGTTCTACTAAAGGTTTGATCCGCTTTGATCCTGCAACGGAAAAAGTAAGAATATTTACTGTTTCTGACGGCTTATTAAACAATCAGTTCAATTGGAATTCCGCCTATAAGGATCGTGATGGGCGCATGTACTTCGGAAGTATAAAAGGCTTGATTAGTTTTGTTCCTGAAGAATTTAAAACCAATAAAATTGCGCCCTCTGTGAATCTCACTAACCTTCAAATTTACAACAAAGACGTTTCCATCGGGATTAAAAACTCGGTGTTGCAACAATCCATCACTTATACTAAACGAATCACCCTTAAGCATGACCAATCGTCTATTAGTATTGACTTTTCTGCATTGAGTTATACCTCGCCCGGACGTAACGAATACGCCTATAAGCTGGACGGACTAGAAAAAGCCTGGACTTATTTAAAAACCAACAGGAGAGTTTATTTCACGGAACTGCCACCGGGAGAGTATAATTTCCAACTAAACGCATCCAACAGTAGTGGAGTATGGAGCAAAACCTACACCATTTTAGCAATTGAAATATCACCTCCGTTCTGGGCCACTAAAGTAGCCTATTTTCTATACGCAATCACTTTCATCGGCATCATTATATTTGTTGTTGTTCATTACCGCAATCGTTTTCTGGAGAAGAACAAAATGAGAATAGAACAGTTGCAGCATGAAAAGGAAAAAGAGCTCTACCAAAACCAAATCGAATTTTTCACCAACGTTGCTCACGAAATCAGGACTCCCCTTACGTTGATACAGGCACCAATGGAGGACATTATGGAATATGTAGCGCTGGTGCCTGAAATAAGAAACAACCTGGAAATTATGGAACGTAATACCAGCAGGTTACTTGATCTGACCAATCAACTATTGGACTTTCGTCAGGTTGAGGTAAAAAGCTTTAGCCTGAACTTTGAGCAAGTCAATATCGCCCAACTATTGTACAATACTCATGCAAATTTTCGTCCGCTTGCGGATCACCTGAATATTGATTACTGCATTTCCTCACCGGTGGATGATTTTTATATATGCGCAGATTTAGATTCAGTTCAAAAAATACTCAATAACTTGTATAGCAATGCGATCAAATATGCCGTTGGAATAGTACAAACATCATTTCGGCCAATAGTGGACCGAAACCGGATTGAATTAGAAATTCAGAATGATGGTTATTGCATTCTTCCTGAAATGAAAGATAAGATCTTTGAACCATTTTTTAGAATAAAAGAAGCGGAAAATAAACCTGGATCGGGAATCGGTTTGGCCTTGGCGCTTACCTTAGCTCAAAAGCACAACGGAACTCTCGAACTAAAAGAATCACCAAATAACCGGAACGTTTTTGTATTGCAACTACCTATACGCAATGAAGATGTTTTAAAACGCAGATAATAAATAATAATGCCCTATGATTTCAATGATGGAACCTGTTGTTTTGATTGTGGACGATAACAGAGAAATAACTGATTTCCTATCTGGAAACTTAAAATCAAAATACAATGTACTTACCGCAGCTGACGGTCTAAAGGCACTCCAGGTTCTGGAAAATGAGACCGTACACTTGATAGTATCTGACGTTATGATGCCATTAATGGATGGCTTTGAATTATGCAAAATCATTAAGTCCAATTTCAACTATTGCCACATTCCCGTCATTCTACTTACTGCCAAGAATACTTTAGAAGCTAAGATTGACGGACTTGAACTAGGTGCCGATGCTTACATCGAAAAACCTTTTTCTCCCAGGCATTTGCAGGCGCAGATTGCTAACCTGTTGGTAAACAGAAACAAATTAAAAGATTTTTTTGCAAGTTCACCGCTTGCACACATGAAAAGTATGGCATACTCGAAAGCCGACGAGGAATTTTTGGAAAAATTGAATGAAGTTATCTTCGACAATCTAAAAGACCCGGCATTAGAGGTTGAGCACCTCGCTAAGTTTATGAATATGAGTCGACCAACGCTGTATAGGAAAATCAAAGGCGTCTCAGATTTTACTCCTAATGAACTGATTAACATTAGCAGATTAAAGAAAGCTGCAGAATTACTTACTGAAGGTAGATTTAGGATAAACGAAATATCCGAAATGATTGGGTTTACTTCCCAACATCATTTCGCAAGAAGTTTTTCAAAACAGTTTCAAATGTCACCTTCTGAATACCAGTCGAGGTGTTATTCAAAAAAAAATTCTGAGTAATATAAAGAAATAGTTACCTAACAAAAGTTCTTTGACATTATTTAAAACGTACCTACGGTCAAAAGTTGGAACAAAATCAGGGATACAACAAAAAGACCTTTTGAAAAAAAAGCAATTCAATACGCTGGGCTTTTTTGGCGCCAGAATGGACATAATTCGAACCAATTAGTAGAGCAACTGTAACTTGTAAATGAATTACAAGTTACTTAAAGGAGGTAATTCCTCAGCGGGCTCAATGCAGACGATTTTAATTATGGATAAATTAGGTTTTGCCACTACCCGTTCCCCAGACTGGGCTCGAACCTTTACAATAAATTCGATATTTCTTTCAAATTTTGTAGGAAATGGTTCGAAAAAAGTCCAATAGGGTTCAGCTATTGTACGAGAACCCCATTGGGTTCGAACCACAAAGTGCCCAATTAAAAAACCGGGCGTTTTATTGACTATCTATTAATTTCCCCCTGCGTAAACCATTGTTTGTCCACCATCTACGGTCAATTCAATTCCCGTGATAAAGCTGCTAGCTTCGGATGCAAGGAATACAACCGCGTTTCCCATGTCTTCGGCAGTACCTACACGGCCAGCCGGTATTTCGGTGGTTACGCTGTCAACATAGTCCTGTACCTGTTGCTCTGACATTCCCTGCTCAGTTCGATATCCTTCTGTAGGAACTACACCGGGGCTAAGGGCATTCACCCTAATTTTGCGGTCTTTTAAATCCGTAGTCCAGCTTCTTGAAAATGAACGGACTGCGGCCTTAGTTGCAGCATACATACCAAAGCCTTTAAGCCCCATATATGCGGTGATGGGGCATTTAGAATAATTGAGCTGCCATCCTTCAAGATAGGTAACATACTTTGAACAGTAAAAACTACGCCTTTCACATTGACATTGTAGGTTTTATCCAGGTAATCTTCGGTAACTTCTTCCAGCGGTATAGGTTTACCGCCACCTGCATTAGCGAAAACTACATCCAAAGAACCCTTTTCATTTTTGATGATAGCAGCTACCTCTTCCATCGCTTTTTTATTGGTTACATCTGCCTCTATGGCCCTTGCGTTTTGACCAAGCTTGGTTAAGGCTTCATCCAATTGTTCCTGTCTGCGACCCGTAATATATACGAATGCTCCGGCTGCTATAAGTGATTTAGCAGCACCGAAACCGATCCCTGAATTACCCCCGGTTACCAGGACTACTTTTCCTTTTAATACTTGAGTTTCCATTTGATTATTTCTAATTTGTTTTTAAGATGTCTGTTTAACACCACAAAATTAGATCATCAGTGTCGATGGTTTTAAAGGTAATCAAATCGAAAAGAATAATAATCAAATCTATACCGATTGCGCTTCCTTTGTCCTGAACGACTTGGGAATAGCTCCCGTATTCTTTTTAAAATGGTTATTAAAATAGGTCGGGCATTCAAATCCAAGTGCGTAGGCAATTTCAGCTATGCTCCATTCCGTATGTTGCAGCAATGCTTTGGCTTCCGTTGTGATGCGTTAGGCAATATGAACGGTAGTCGGTTTACCCGTAACTTCTTTAACGGATTTGTTCAGGTAATTAACATGAACATTTAAATGTTGTGCAAATTCCTGTGCAGTCCTGATCTTAAGCGGTTTGTCGGCATTTTCTACCGGAAACTGCCGCTCCAATAATTCCAGAAAGAGGGATTAGTAGCCCAGACGAATGGAAAAGGGAGTGTCTTTTGAAACATGGATGGCTGTGATGCTATGATAGTTTTGCTCACTCGAAGTTCATAACACGCAACTGCGCCAGCAGATTAAATTCGCTAATTCAAAGAAAATTCCAATTTTAGGCGTTCACTTCTTATTAGAAAACCGTGGCACTAATCTTCTTGAACTTAAAGCTTATAAAACAGTTGTATGGACATGGGAAAATATAGCGGCTTTTATTAATTCGTTATAAAATCATTTCTCGCAGCTTAACGCGACACTGGCAACCCCTTAGATCAATGAGCCCATAGGAGAATGGGACCACAAAAAAACTACATTTCAAAATGCCAAATACTGTAAATCTTCCAGGAAATAGTTCGAGAATCGTCCAGTGTGGGCTACAAACCCGCTTTTTGATATAAAAAGCGGGTTTTTTTACGTATTAATTTCAAGCTTATATCCTTTGCCGCGGATAACCGCAATGTTGATATTTGGGTCAAGTTCCAGTTTCTTTCTGAGTTTTGATATAAACATATCCAGGCTACGCCCGACAATAATACCTGCATCTTCCCATATTTCTTTTTGCAGCCGGCTTCTTGCAATAGTTTCATTGGGAGACGTGGCGAAAATGAGCAGCAGGCGCGTTTCGGTTCCTGTTAGGTCTATGGTTTCTTTATTTATTGTCAGTTGGCGTAGCTGCGCATCAAACAATACCGAGCCTAAAGTGAATGTTTTGGTGTCCGGGTCGTTAGGCAAGGCTCGCCGCGGCTTAACAGATCTAAAAAACATAAAACCCACAAATGCCAGTACCGGCAAGCTGCCCAATAGATATCCGCTCCTTGCTATATTGATGCCCTTCGGTTTAAATTTAATGTTAATGGTGTAACGAGCTTTGGGTTGCACTCTCCCTGAACAGGCTATAATATCATCTTTTTTATTCTTGGATATGGCATACCCATAGGCTACACCGGTGTTGTTATTGTTCAGAACGTTGACAACATAATCACCTGCGAGCGGATCCCTGGCTAACAGTCGCCGGGTAATATTTACCAGGGAGTCCGGTTGAAAAGTAAGCTCGTTCACAAAACTGATCTGGTATTCATCGCCGGCTATCTTTTTTACCGGGAGCACCCTTGATGTACGGTCGCCAGCTTGTAAAAGCAGCTCATGCCCTATCCTGCGGAGCAAAACTTCCCTTCTGGAAATATCATAATCTTCACCATCCGTCATGCTGAAAGCCGCGCAGATTATAGCAATACCCAAAAGCAGCATTAACCCAAAGAGGTACTTGCCTTTACCGTACAGGATATTTTGGCTAAGGTGCATAGTGTCAATATTTTATTTACAAAGTTTACATTTTTATTTACAATCCAAGCTCTCCATGCTTAAATATATCAAAGTAATTTTGCTGCATCAGTTTGAATAGGTTCATAAATAAGTTATGAAACACATGTTTACTTAAATTTAAAAAAATGAAAAGATTATTTGTATTTGTTCCGGCTATCCTCCCGGTATTAATCCTACTAAATTCTTTTGTACTAAAAGAAAAGGAAACGCGGGAGAAAACAATAAAGGGGACTAAATCAGGGGTTGCAAACATCGTTTTAAGATCTGCTGATGGCGGACAAACCTGGCAGGACATTAGCGAAGGGCTGCCTGAAAACTTGCAGAGGGAAGGTGTGTGGAGTCATGGTTTATTTGCAAATGACCATGGGCTCTATTTACGTGCTGGCAATGGGGTTTATCACAGTGAACCAAATTCCACAACATCCTTTTGGACAAAAGATGTTTTCCCCGGTAACCAGCGTGAGATTGCCCCCGGCAAGAATGGGATATTTGCATATAATTTTAGGGGACAATTTTTGCAAAAAATAAATGGAACGAATAATTGGTCGCCCATGTACACGAATTTTCAGGAGCAGGCCGTACGCATAGACAAAACGATAGATTGGATGTACAAAAATTATAAAGAGAAAGAAGTTCGCACCGTTTTTGAAACTGCCGGAGGCACAGTTTTCATTGGCTCTAACAACATCCTCTTTAGATCTGCTAACAGTGGAAAAACCTGGGAACAAGTACAAGTTGGAGACGGCAGAATGAAATTGGCAGAGTCAAACGGTGTACTTCTGTCTACCAGCAAAGAGGGAATATTAAGATCGACCGATGATGGAAAAAACTGGGATCGTGTGATTAATGAAGGGGGTGTTGGCATTGCTGTGGAACGTATAGATGGAGGATTTGCCGCTATAGTATACAACACAATAACCCAAACAAACACAATACACATTTCACGGGATAGTGGAAAAACCTGGAATGCCATAGGTGAAGAACTTCAACCTTCCTGGAGTAGTTCATTGATCAAAATAATAGGCGGACCTCAATCTTCATTAAATATTTTATCAATTAAACAAGTGGGCAAATATTTAATATGTGGTCGCCCGGATGGTATATTTCGGTCATCTGACATGGGCAAAACATGGAAAATATTACTTCCTTCTATAGAAAATAAGGGCTTCAACTTATCTGTTTCAGGCAACGTGATTTATGCCATACCAAATAAAGGATGTTGAAAATTAAAAAGAATCAGATGGGCTGATCATTTATTAGATCGATCTTGGTCAGGTAACTATGGGAAATCTCATTTATAAAGAACTGTCGTTAAGATTGTTCTCATTTATGGCACAAGTAACAAAGGGCAGCCACAATTATTCATGATGGACGGCACATTGCTGTCAAAGAATTGGTTGCTCATATTCAGCACTGCATGATTACCCATCACCACCATCCAAATCTCATTTTCAGTAACCAGGTTCAACATTGTTTCTACCGGCGATCCCATGCCTTGTTTAACCGTTATGGCAGTTTTATGCTGCGCCGGAGAAGTTAACCGGGCCTGCAATTGCTGCGCGAGCTGATCAAGATTTTTTTTACTCTTGTTGGTCTTTAGGTCAATTTCATCACCTGCGAACTTACGCTCGCCCGCAATTACCGAAGCCTCGATTGAAATAATCGAATTATAGATCATTAGATTGGCTTGGTTATTAACAGCCAGTTCCAGGGCAATGTCTGCCGCACGCATGGATATCTTGCTAAAATCAGTCAACAGAAGAATAGTTTTTTTGCTCATGGTTAAAGGTTTAATTATATTATGATTTCATCAGTAAAGCCTTATTATATTCATAGTTCATCAGGCAAACTGCCATCCAGTATTTCGTAGCAAACAGAAGCGATAAGATATCTCTTTTCAACAGTCAGTACGCCTAAGTCGGTATTGGCGAAAGCTGCTGCTTTTTAAAGTAAGCAAAGGCGGCATGATGACCAGCGTTGACATACAGTATGATGTTAATTGTATGCCGTAAAGGTGGGCTATTACCACAGCCTCTTTTTGCCCACCGTCATCATGGAGAATGATGCTCGTCACTAAATATTTTTTGTTAAAGAAGGTCTAACTGCCTTATTACTTCGGCAGCCATTTCTTGTAAAACTATCGCTTCACTTTCATCAGTGCAAAGCGCCCTTTTAAGCACATGGTCAATTCCAAGTCCGGCCAATCGCGTGGTTAGCGCTGTAGAGATAGGTATGTTTTCAGGTACGATAACGGCCTGCTTTCCAACTGCGTAAAGCAACGTTTCTTCAGTAAGGGGATTACCTATCAGGGTGATATCATGTTTTTTTTGATTGGCCGTTGCCAAAAACTCTCTTTCGCAGGACTGTATACCGTAGGCTACTACTTTCATTTTTTATTAGATATAAGACAAAATTACCCATTGCAATTGGCCGTGTTTTGCCAGCGGACATGGATAGGAATGATAGACGTCAGTTTTTCATTTTTGTAAGACGGTCGGGGCTAAGGATAGTAACTGTATTTCCCTTCTTAGCGATCAGGCCCTCTTCTTTGAAGTCTGACAGCGTGCGGCTTACGGTTTCGCTGGCCATGCCTGCCATAGCAGCAAGGTCTTCACGTGCCGCGTTAAATTCAGGCAGTTCGTTATTCCCGCGGTAAAGGCGCAACAAGGCTTCGGCCATTTTTTTGCGAACTGAGTGATAAGCCAGCTGCATCAGCAGTTCCTCTTTTTCGCGGATATCGTTAGCCAGTATTTTGATAAATTCCCGGGATATGACCGGGTAAAGGTTAAGCAGTTCCTCCAATTGTACTTTCGGGATGTGGCATATAATACAATCTTCCAGCGCGGTAGCCGTATCGGTATACGCTTCGTTAGAAAGCCCTCCATTGATGCCCAGGTAATCATCAGTGGTATGTATACCGGTCATTAGCTCGCGCCCGTCTTTATCCAGTTTTATCGTTTTTACCTTACCGCTGATGATGAGGTACAGGCCATTACCGGGATCGCCGTCATAATAGATCACCTGGTTTTTTTTAAATACCCTGTTCCTTCGTTCGGTTATTGTTTTTTTAAGCTCAGAAAGGCCATCGCTTTTAGCTACCAGGTTTTGCAACCTGTCGAGCGAGCGGCTATAAAAATTTTGCTGCCCGTCTTTTTTCTTTAACCGGCTCTCAATGGAATTTAAGAGTTCCATACCATCAAACGGCTTGGTCAGGTAATCGTCTGCCCCCAGGTCCATGCCCTTACGCAAGTCAAGGTGTTCGGCTTTAGCGGTCAGGAAAATGAACGGAACGGCACTTGTCTCTATATGCTTACGCAGCATATACAGCACTCCATAACCATCCATTTCGGGCATCATAATATCGCAAAGAATAATATCAGGTACGTTTTTCAATGCCAGTTCAATGCCGCTTTTGCCATCGGCCGCTTCAAATACCTCGTAACCGGCCAGTTCCAGTATCTCCTGGATATTATCACGGATCGCCATATTATCTTCGATGATCAATACTTTTTTCATGCTGCGGGGAATAAGATGGTAAAGGTGGTACCCTCGTTAATATCACTCTCAAAATTCACGGTACCGTTCATTAGTTCGATATAACGGGCCACGATATTCAAGCCAAGCCCGGTTCCGGGAATTTCCCCGGTATTATGCGCGCGAAAAAAAGCCTCGAACAAATGCTTTTGATCTGCTTTTGGTATACCGATACCGTTATCTCTAATAGTGATACTACAATCCTGATCACTTATCTCGGTATTAAAATCAATAAAGGTGTTCTCGCCGGAATATTTGATCGCGTTACTGACCAGGTTGACAATACAGCATTTCAACAGGTTCTGATCCAGTTTAATCATGCTGGTGGTTCCGGTGTGCTGGTAAATGATATTTTGATGTTGTTTCGCCATTGACTGCATATCCTCGGTGATCTGTTCGGACAACCTGACCAAGTCGAATTCCTGGAAATTGGCCTGCTCTTTGCCGGCCTCCAATTTTTCAAGGGACAGAAAATCATTCAGAATTGACGTGAGATTGCCCACACCAAACTGTATCTTTTCAACGTGTTTCAGTATACCTGCCGGATTGCAGGGTTCCGCGTAACGCTCGATGAGCGAGGCGGACAAAGTGATACCGGTTAACGGTGTGCGAAATTCATGCGAGGCGATGGAAACGAAACGGCTTTTTAGCAACCCTAACTCTTTCTCCTTTTCAAGCAATGTGCTCAATCCAATTTTTGCTTCCTCTAATGCACTAACAGTAGCCTTCAACGAATGAGTGCGGTCTTCTACCTCCTGTTCCAGGTGGGCCGCATATTCCTTTAGTTGCCGCTCGGCTTCCTTTTCGCGGGTCAGATCATGGATAAAACCGGTATATATCTTCCGGCCCGAATACTGTACCTCGCTCAGGCCCAAACGGAACGGGAAGACGGTTCCGTCCTTTTTTAAACCCAGCACCTCCCGGCCAATGCCAATCATGTGGGCTTTACCGGTACGCTGGTAACGTTCAAGGTATTCATCATGCTGCGCTTTATCAGGCTGCGGCATCAGCATCGATATATTATTTCCTATGACCTCGTCAGGGAGGTAATCAAAAAGCGTACAGGCCGAGGGATTGATGGATTCTATCTTGCCGCGCTCATCAATGGTAATAATACCATCAATAGCATTCGCGATAATGGCATATAACAAGGCTGCATTTTCCATGTAAACAGTTGAGGTATAACCTCATTGTTATATCTGCTGCAAATATCCACTATAAGTAACACATATACCTTACTTATTTACCCCTTAAAAATGATCTTCATCATTCCTGAACAGATCTGTGAAGACGGCAATCGTTGAAGATAGTGAGTTATTACCGTGTATAATGTGCTTCCCGTCATTATCCGGTATATGATGTGTAGCGATATTTACAATAAAATATCAGCTATGAAATCATTACGCTTTAACTTTTGTCATCCCATTAAAGGTATTGCCAGTTTAACGCAATTGTCGCTGCCTACGCCAATGTCACAGAATATAGCCTTCGATAGCAGGGAAACCAATGTGGTTGAGATACCTATAGGCATGTGCTTAACAGGTAAATGGCAAATTGTGCTGAATTGGGAGCGCAATGAAGAAACGTTTGTTTTATCGAAACAATTTGAGATCGTAAACTACCCTAATGCTGTTTAATTACCGTTCTACTCTTTATAGTTTTCAATCGTATCACTCGAACGCATTTTAGCCCGGTTGGGGTCATCCCCGGCATCGCGGAAGGCCCGGCGCTGCCTTAACAGGTCCCAGTATTGGTCAAGTTCAGATTTGACGCGGTGCATTTCCTTGATATCCTCTTCGCTCAGATCGGGATTCCCATATAAACTTTCCTCTTTTTCAGTGAGTTCTTTAATGTGCATCAACACCGATTTATCCTGCGGGTTTTGTTCCATGGTCTGTATTTTATTTGGTTTTAAATTGAACGGAATGAATTAACTGCACTTGTCATTCAGAAAAGCTATAAGTTGCTCTTCCAACAGTTCAGTATTGTATTCTGTATTATCGCCGTTGTTTGTTAACTCGATCTCATTATCGTTTACCAAAATGGTAAATACCGTTCCTTCAATTATTTCGGGGAATGATACATTGATCACATCGTAGACGTGGGCATACTCAATATCCAGGCTGGAATCCAGTTTAGTATTGATCTCGTTAGTAAATTCCTTTTTTAAAAGGTCGAAAAGCGCTTCAGCACTTAATGGCTGTATATTCTTAAAAGTTGTCATAAAAAATTAAATGGGTTACAAAATAAAAGGGAAACTAACATCGATCACAGGAGGGACACCTGTCTATCCGCTGTTTAACTGATTGTTGCAGGTATAACAATTGAAAGGCAATTTGTTTCAATCTTTATTTTAAATGGCGGAAACTTAAAAAAGTGACACTACGACATTTTCACCGGCCTCGGGGAACACCAGTACAGGTATGCGGGCGTCGCCCGCTACTTCGTGTGTATGGCTGGGGGCGAATAAGCGATCGAGAATGTTATGTTTACGATGTACCATGGCCAGCATATCAACCTGCCCGTGTTCGGCAAGCCAATCAAGTCCATGTTTAACATCTATACTTTTAACATGGCGGTAATATACCTTTTCGTAGTTTATTTTAGAACTTACCCCCTTTAAAAACTCCTTAACTTCTTCATGATAATCCCCTTCATTAGTGCCGTCCGTTACATGAATTAATAATATTTCGGCATTGTAGTAACGCGCAAAACTTGCAAGAGCGTGCACTATGTCAACATCACTTGCCCGCAGATCAGTAGCGAAGGCTATTTTTTCCGGGTTTTTATACACCATGTTGTTAGGGATAAGCAACAGCGGGCAATTGGTTTTGTCAATTATATCCCTGTTGGTGCTGCCTAAAAAGAATTCGGATGACCCTTCCTCTGACATGCCCATAACCACCAGCGATATTCTCTCCTGCGCTACTTTCGCTGTAATGGTGGTTGTTTCCGGCCCTGTTTCGCATTCGCATTCAATTATTGGCGCATAAGTATGTGCGGCGGCATAATTACTGCCTTTTAGCCGGGTTGCTAAATAATACAGTTCCGTAGTAATCTCTTTTTCAATTGATGTATAATCACTTAGCGGCCAATCAACGCCGGTGCCGACCACTTCGACAGGCGCTTTAAAAACGTTGAATAATTTAACGCCTGCCTGCATAGTTTTTGCAAGATGCAAGGCATATACCGCAGCGTTCTCTGCTGTTTCGGTAAAATCGCTGGGGACCAAAATCATTTTCATCATCTATGAGTTTTTTAAAGAACCGGCCGTCAATAACTACTTCATGGCCAATGGGTCTGTTACATTATATAAGGCCATTTCCAGTGCCTGGTCTTTTTTATAAATATCAGTGTAGGTTATCAGTTCGCCTTCATTCACTTCGCAGGTGAGATAGGTTATTTTTATAGGCACCGCTGTTTTTAACGTGAATGTTTTGGTTTTATAAGCATTCATGGCGTTATGTACAATTGGAATACTTTTTCCTGAACCATCATATTTCAGCATGATATCTGCCAGTTTACCCGCATTTTCTACACGTATGCAGCCATGGCTTAAAGCCCGCGCATCCCGTGCAAATAACTTTTTCTCCGGCGTATCGTGCAGGTATACACTATATGGATTTTGGAACCTGAACATTATCAAACCCAGCGAATTATCGCAGCCGGATGACTGGCGTATATAATACCCCCCGGGATTTTGCTGTATTTGCCTTAACGCCGCAATAGCTGGCACAATGTACGTTCCCTTATTATTGTAAATGGCAAACTGGTTCCTTTCCAGGTAGCTGTTATCCTTTTGCGCTTTCGGCAAAATTTCTTTAGCAAATATTTTCGCGGGTACTTTCCAGTCGGGCGCTGTAGTAAAATATGCTATGTTGCTTTGCAAAACAGGTGTTTGAGTAGCCGGCTTTCCTACTATTACCTTAAATTGGTAAACCGTATCAGGCTGATGGAATTTTAAGGTAAACGAAGGTATATTGATATGTACATAAGCATTTTCGCCGCTATTTATCCAGCGCAGGCGCTCCATATTGATAGCGATCTGCCGCACTTGCCCATCCGGCACTTCATAACAATCGTCGATATACTGGCCTGTTAGCAGGCGCAGGTGATTTTGCAGCTTAACATACTCCTGTATTTTAGGCTGTACACTTAATATTGAAGCCATAAAGTCGTTTTGGTGCAGGGCATTTGCCAGCGCAGCTTCGGCGCGAAAGTTGGCAAGCGTATCTGCATCAATCTTATCCGCGGTAAATACCGGGTTTAATTTACCATGATGCAGGTGGTTCATTAAATTAATAAGGGCATCAGTAAGCATAATATCAAAACGGGCTTTCCGGGCATTGCTGAAGTTAGCAGGCGTATCAAGCATAGCATGAAGTGTAGGATACAATAGTTCATCAGGGTGATAATCGCTATGTTCCAGGCCAAACTGCAGCACACAGTCAATGATCAGCATGGCTTCCCAGGTTGGCTTTAAATTTGTTCCTGTTTTTACCCAAATGGATTCAAACCGGTTATCAGCGTAAAACCTGGCAACTGATTTAGGGTAATATAATCCATCGCCATTTTGAATATCGTTGATCTGCCTGGCTATTTCGACTGAGATCGTTGTATCAGGCAAGGATACCCGTTGCACACGGGTATGTGCAACTAATACACCGGCTTTCAAATCAGCAGCAACTATCATCAGTAATACAATTGCTGTTAAAAGAAAATACACCGTCTTTATTTTACCAATTGCCCTCATTTCACATCTATTTTAATGATGTAAAGTTCCCGCATATAAAGACAGCTAATAGTGACCGCGGTCACATATTAATATGATAGTACGCAACAGCAGATCGAGACCGGGCAACCGGTATCTATTAGGAATAGGTAAATACTCTTGTAGCTATATTACTTGTGCCCGTTTTGGTATATCAATAAACGCAAACCATTAAAGACCACGATCAGCGTAGAACCTTCGTGACCAACAACTGCCGGGCCAATCCCGGATATGCCCAATATCGTCAGGGGTATCAATATCGCTACCATGCCCAAACTGATCACCACGTTTTGTTTGATGATCCTGCGTGATTGCCGGCTTAACCCAATGGCAAAGGGCAAGTTGTCTAGGCGGTCGGCCATTAATGCAATATCAGCCGTTTCTAATGCAACATCAGAACCCGCCGCACCCATGGCTATACCGACTGTACTTTTAGCCATTGCCGGGGCATCGTTCACGCCATCCCCTATCATCGCAACCTTCTTTTCTTTTTTGATCAGATCTTGTATTGCTTTAACTTTTTGTTCCGGCAACAATCCACCCATTGCATCGGTAATACCTATTTGTTTGGCAACTGCTTCCGCAACTTGCTGATTATCGCCTGTCAGCATGATCATACGTTTGATACCGAGGTCTGCTAATTCTTTTAAGGTTTTTTTAGCTTCTTTGCGAGGTACGTCCATCAAGGACACCAAACCTATAATTTCACCGTCACGCTCCACCAGCATGGTGGTGTTGCCTTCTTTTTCCAGCTTTTCTACCCGGGCGTTTAGCTCATCCGAAAGCTTTTTAAAAAGGCTACGGTTACCAATCACTATCTTCTTGCCGCCAACAGTAGCTTTAACTCCATGCCCGGTTACAGCTTCCAGGTTTTTAGCGGATGGAATGTCTTTTTGTTTTAACCTTTCCAGCCCGCCTTTAACAATGGCCGCTGCTAAGGGATGGTCGCTTAATTTTTCTACTGCTATGGCAATTTCCAATACTTCATCTTCGGTTTGTTTGGCTAAGGCAACTACACCTGTTAGTTGTGGCTTACCCTCGGTTAAAGTGCCGGTTTTATCGAAAGCAATGGCAGTTAACCCTCCGAGCTCCTCCAAAGGTCCGCCGCCTTTGATGAGTACGCCGCTGCGGGCAGCGCGGGCAATACCGCTTAAAACTGCACTTGGCGTTGATATAGCTAAAGCACAGGGACTGGCAGCAACCAATACGGCCATTGCCCGGTAAAAACTTTTGCTAAACGGTTCGTCGATCACTAAGCAGGCGAAGAGCAGGATAACCACCAAGGCCAATACAGCGGGCACGTATATCTTTTGCAGCTTATCCGTAAATAACTGGGTAGGCGATTTTTGAGCTTCCGTATCATTCACCAGTTTTACCAGTCGTGAAAGTGTAGAATCGGCGGCCAGTTTAGTTACCTTAACCTCCAGCACCTGGCTGCCGTTAATTGTTCCTGCAAACACTTTGTGTTCAGCCTTCAGGGCCTTATCATTGGCATAATCTTTACCAGGATCTTCTACCGGCGATTTATCAACCGGTACACTTTCCCCGGTGATGGGTGCCTGGTTTACGCTGCTCTCTCCTTTGATCACCACGCCGTCCGCTGATATCTTACTATTGGGTTTAATAATGATAACATCTCCTAATACCAGTTCTTCAATCGGCACCTCTGTTTCTTTACCATCCCTGCGTACTATAGCTATTTTAGGTGCCAGGTCAGCTAAAGCGGCAATAGATTTAGTGGCTTTGCCCATAGCGTAATGCTCCAGCGAATGGCCGAAACTAAACAGGAACAATAACAAAGCACCTTCAGCCCATTGATCAAGGAATGCCGCACCAACTGCGGCCACCAGCATCAGGAAATCAATTTCAAACTGACCTTTACTAATGGCTTCATAAGCTTCTTTAGTTGTATAAAAACCACCAAAAAAATACCCTGCCCCGTAAAGGCAGGTACTCACCAATGGCGGCAGAGAATGTATAAATGATAAGCCAAAACCCAACGCCAGGAAAACACCCGACAATGCCGCGAAGATCAATTCGGTGTTATTACCGAAAATCCCGCCATGCTCATGGTTATGCCCCGCTTCTTTATGGTAATGATTCTCTTCCTTATCTTTTACGGAAGATCTGTCAACTCCCGCTCGTTTTTTAACCGCTTCTTTATGAGGTGCCTTCATTGGTATTACCTGTTAATTTTATTTTTACCCGTATTGCCTGCCGCTTCTTTAACGACCACATAGATGTATTGTTTACTTCATTATTGATTCCTCTTCCGATAGTGCTACTATTTACTAAAATCAATGTAGCATCACCTAATTTTCTTGAATCCTACTGTATTTGAATTAGTAATCAAAAGGCCAAACGCCTCAATTCTTTTAAGAAATAGTTCGTGAGTTATCCGGTACTAATGGCAGAAGCCACTAGAAAGAATGTCTTTCTTGTTAAATACTATACCAGCCTTTAAGCCAGCCCTACTTCATACACTCCCGCTGTATATCAAACAAAAACTCGAAAAGGTTTACCTCGGTAGGTATCTGCAGCTTTTTCCGCAGCCGGTAACGGCTAATTTCAACACCCCTTACCGATATGGCCATTAGCTGCGCTATCTCTTTGCTCGACAGGTTCATGATAAGGTAAGCGCATAGTTTCAATTCCTGCTGGTTAATAGTGGGGTACCGCTCTTTAAGTACCGTCAGGAAGTCGGCATGTACCTTATTGAAGTGGATAGAGAATTGTTCCCATTCTTCGTTTATCTTTTTTTCTTCAGATAAAAGGCGGAGCAGCTTTTTTATTTCCACCGTTTCTATCATCTCGCTGCCCGATTGATTCAGCCGTTGCAGCTCTTCCTTTACCTTTAAAAGAAACTCTTTCTTTTGCACCAGGTTCATGGCAGATGAGGCCAGTTCTGAATTTTTAAATTCGATCTCGGTTTCCAGCTTTTCGTTGCGCAGCTTAACCAGCTCTTTTTCGTTTACTTCCAGTTCAAGCTGGTGCAGGTAGGCCATGCGTTTCTGCTCTTCTTCGTTTTGCTGGCGCTGCAATAAAAGCTCTTTTTCTTTAGTGATGTGATGCCGTTTTTCCTGCCGTTTATAAAAATAATATAGCAAGTAACAAAACACAAACGCATATATAATAAAGGCCCATATGGTTTGGTACCAGGGCGGTGTAATAGTAAACTTGTAGGTACTAACCGGCGATTCATTATTCAGGTGATTGCGCGCCTTTATTTTAAAGGTATAGGTACCTGCCGAAAGGTTGGTATAATCCTTCTCCGTCTTTTTTGACCATGCCGCCCATTCCTTATCAAATCCCTCTAAAAAATAACTGTATTCCACGTTCGAACGTTCCTCGAAAATGGGCGACGAATATTCAAAATGGAGCGAATTCCACAGGTAACTAAGCGAAGGCGTGCTTGCTGCCGATTGCTTTTTGTTGTCATTTACATTGCCAAAATAGCCACCAAAAAGCAGGCTGTCAGTAGTTGAAATGGCTTTTACCTTGCGGATATAGGTTTTTAAGGGCTGTATATTTTGTTTGTATTTAGCAAAGTTTATGTGATAATATCCATTTTCGGCACTTACAAATATGTTGTTATCATTTATAGGGTAAACGTTTTCAAACCCGCTTAATATGCGGTTATTTAGTTCGGGGATATAAATAATGGCGTGTTTGGGTGATGAATGATCAACAACGCCAATATTTTTGTTTTCGACAAACCAGATATTGCCCGACGGGTCTTCTTTTAAATAGCGCAGCGCCTTTGTGCCGAATATTTTTTTAAATGCTGCCGAGGGCGAAAACCTGTCGGTCTTACTATCATATTCATATATGCCTTTTTGGGTTGCAATAACCACGCGGTTCTTTATCTTAAAAACAAAGTTATCCAGTGTGGAAGGTAAGCCTTCGGCCCGTGTATATGTTTTCACCTTAGATGTATTTAAACCCAGTTTGTAAACACCGCGATATGGATGTGATGTCCAAACATTGTTGTTCTCATCTATCTCTAAAAATCGCGCCGACTCCTTGTAATTACCAATATTCCCCTTGTCGGTAATAACGGCACCGTTATCATCAAATAATCGGACACCATAATAATTACCCGCCGCTATAAACGATTGCCCTTTTGCCGTTTTAATTGGTTGATATATCCAAAATCCGGCTTCCTTATTAATAGGTATGAGGTTGTCATTTTTAATTTCGTAAGCGCCGTCGTCACTGCCCGATAGCAAATGATTGTTCACCACCGATAAGCGCCAGGACAGGCCTTCAGACAGTACCTTAAGATTATTCGGCACATAACTCAGATCGATTTGATTATTAACAGGCAGCTGGTATATACCGTTTGATAAGGCAAAATACAGGCTGTTGTTATACATCGCCATAGAAAACCCGCCCCCGTCCTTAAATGCCGAAGGGTTGACATGCTTAACAGCATTGTCATAGGCGATAAGGTCGATACCATTATCCAGGCCAAGCCATATATTATGGTTATTATCCATAAAAGTACAGCGTACGTTACTGTTCTGCAGGCCGTCTTTTTTTGAAATATTCTCTATAACGGTACCATCCTTTTTAACCTGGTACACGCCGTTTGCATAGGTGCTTATTAAAAAACTGCTGTCATTTAAAGCCACCACAGCCGAAAAATGCTCGTAATTATCAATCCCAAAACCCGATAGCTCCAGGTGTTTTAGCTGATTACCGGCAAGTGTATATACGCCGCTTTTTGAGGTGGTTACCAGGCTTAAATTATTATCTAAAGGCGCTGTGCCGGTAATAAAAAAGTTTAAAGGCAGCCTGTTTTCAGCAATAAAGGTATCCCACCTGTTATTTTTATAAACAAGCAGGCCCTTCTTTTCATCATGCGCTATCAGTTGTTTTTGGCACAAACTCATAGATAACCAAAAGGATGTTGCCGGGTAAATAGTGATCTTATTGTTATGATACCTGAATATTTTACGCCTCGAACGGAAGAAAACATCGTCGCCATAACAAATAATATCCCATATTTCCGAGAAATTCTGCTCGCTTTTTGGTAAAAGGTTTTTTAAGGAGGTAAATTTCAGCTTTCCGTTTTTCCCGGTCGAAAAGTAGCCCATCTCATCCTGCCCGCCTGCATAAAGCCTTTTATCTTTGGCAAATTCGATAGACCATACAATGGTTTTATTAGGCAAAGGGTACAATTGCCAGTACGAACCATCGTACACCAACACGCCTTCGTTATTGGCAAAATACATCCTTCCCTGCGCATCCTGCCTTATTTTCCAGTTCTGGGTGCCTGCGTTATATTGTTTTTTCTCATAATTAACCGTTTCGCGCTGGCCAATATAGGTTTGCGAAAACAACGGCTGCCAGCAGGCAAGCATAACTATTAAGAAAACGGGACGTAAAAACATAATTTGGTTTATGCTGGTGGCTCCAACGCATTAAATGTATCAAAGATGTAGCGGATTTCAATTATTTAAGTATAAATTTCCAAACTGTGT
Source organism: Ferruginibacter sp. (assembly GCA_039916545.1). Lineage (GTDB taxonomy): Bacteria > Bacteroidota > Bacteroidia > Chitinophagales > Chitinophagaceae > Ferruginibacter. Next base: position 3,056 of record JBDSLD010000199.1, on the reverse strand, counting down.
AGTAGTGATGTAGTCGGTTTTTATACAGAATTTGAAACTTGCACCTACATTTGGACCCATAAACCAATGCGCCATCGCATTTTTTGATAAACCAATTTTAACTTTTATTATGAATACACTTTACTTTAATGTGCCGTGCTTATTTATTGAACACAGGCAATCCAACCAGCTAAAAGTATTATCGCAGGAATTTTCCAATTTTCCGCCATAAATACTTACGGTACTTACCTGCATTACCAATCATACTGATGATGTCACCTTTTTATCATCAGTAGTTAATACACCATTATTAAACCTAAAATTAAATTATATGCAATTAAAACTCAAGTTTTGTTTGGGCATGGTTTTGCTTATATGCTTTATAAATGAGGCCTATTCTCAAACCCTGAACATAACTGGTATAGTTACCAGTAAAACAGGCGAGCCCTTACCCGGTGCCACCGTATCTATTAAAGGTACAACCACCGGCACAATGACCAATACAGATGGCAAGTACAGTATTGCTGCCCCGCAGGCGGGCGCTACACTTGTCATATCGTTTATCGGCATGTCAACTATCGAAAGAAATGTTACACAGGCCGGCGAGCAGAATTTTGTACTTGAAGACGACAATGTTTTACAGGAAGTAGTAGTTATTGGCTACGGTACACAAAAAATAACCAAAGTATCCGGTGCCATATCAACTGTACGCGGCGCAGATATTACACAGCTAAGACCTGTACGCGCAGAGGAAGCCATACAAGGCCGTGCATCGGGCGTAACTGTTGTACAAAATGGATCGCCGGGCTCTAAACCTGTTGTGCTGATAAGGGGTATACCCGGCTTCAGCGGCGGCGAACCAATAGTAGTAATAGATGGTGTGCCACAAGGCGTGGTTGACCTTAACGCCCTTAATCCTTTGGATATTGAGTCGATCAGTATTTTAAAGGATGCGGCTACAACTGCTATTTATGGGGTTAAAGGCGGCAATGGTGTAATTGTAGTTACCACCAAATCCGGCAGAAATCAAAAAACTGAATTTTCACTTAGTAGTAACTACGGCGTTCAACAAACTATCCGGAACATTGGTGTATTAAATGCCACTGAATACGGTGCTATGATCAACGAAGGCAGCGTAGCGTCAGGCGGAAATGTAGTATTCCCTGACCTTTCGGTATTAGGCGTGGGCACCAACTGGCAGGATGAAATATTTCATACCGCTCCACTGCAAACACATAACATTACAGCCCGCGGAGGCAGCGAAAAAATGACCTATTTCCTTTCAGCAGGTTATTTAAACCAGGGCGGTGTTGTAGGCGGCATAGATAAATCAAGGTTTGATCGCGGCAACTTCACTGCTAACCTTATGTTTCAGTTAGCGCCAAAACTTAAGTTTTTGGTTAATGCTACCGACGTAATACTTACATCAAAGGGCGTACAGGAAAACTCGTTTAACAGTGTTATTGGGAACGCGATAAACTTCGATCCTACCGTGCCTGTTAATAACGATGACCCTGCAATGCCGGGCAAATATGGTTTCAGCACGCGGATATTATCAGAGATATTTAACCCGCTTACCAGGCTCGATAACACTTATAACAAAAGCGCAGGTAACAAATTGTATGGAAAGTTTGAAATGCAATATGATATAATAAAGGACCTGAAGCTATCAAGCCGTTTAGGCTATACTAAGTATGATGCTAACGCGAAAACATTTACCCCGCTTGCATTTTACGGGCCGTTTAACGTAGATAACACGATGGGTGTGGATGGTAATGCATTAACAGACAGGCACAATAGTGTATCTCACGAGAAAGCAAGTAATTTTAGCTATACCTGGGAAACATTTGCCAATTATAATTTTAGAGTTAAAGAGCACACTTTTGAAACCGTACTTGGTTTCTCATTGGCAAAAAGCACCAATAATGCAGCCGGTGCCAGCAGGCAGGATATACCCTTTAATTCATGGGAGTTTGCAAACTTTGATCCGGGAGCTACCGGTGTCAATACAGCCGACAACCTGAACGCACGCGATGGCTATTATTACCAGGGGTTCCGTAAAAACTTATCCTACTTCGGCCGTGTAAATTACGATTACAAAGAAAAGTACCTTGCATCATTCACCGCACGCCGCGATGGCTCGTATGCGTTTGGTATTGATAATAAGTTTGCCAACTTCTTTTCTGGCTCATTAGGCTGGATTGTAACCTCCGAAGATTTCTTCAAGCCCTCTTTTATTGATTTCTTAAAGATCAGGGGCAGTTACGGTTCAATAGGCAATGAGAATGTGACGCCGCAATACGCAAGAATAACCACTGGCGGGCCTGACTACGGATCTCCTGTAAACAGCAATGGGTACAATTTTGATAATATATTTTATCCGGGTGCAACCCTCGGATCCTTATCTAATACCGCTTTAGCGTGGGAAAAGCAATTACAAATGAACATCGGCTTTGATATTACCTTGTTCAACAACAAATTTTCATTATCTGCTGATTACTATACAAGAGATATCAAGGGATTATTATTTGGATCAAGAGGCTCATTGTACATAGGTACTGTACCGCTTCCAACTGCCAACATTGGCACTACCGAAACTAAGGGTGTTGATATTACCTTGACGTATAATGAAAATATAAATAAGGATTTCAGGATGAGTAACGCTATTACTTTTACTACCAGTAAAAATATGGTTACCGCAACCAATGCAGATGGTAGCGCTCGGGTATTGGGAGGAAGTTACTTCAACGGGCAATCGCAAACCGTAACAGTTTTTGAAAAAGGCTTTACACCGGCTTATTTTTATGGTTACAAAACCAACGGTTTGTTCCAAACACCGGAAGAGGTTGCTGCTGCACCTACACAAACAGGGGCTCAACCCGGTGACATTCGCTTTGTAGATATCAATGGCGATGGCGCAATAACAGCCGCAGATCAAACAAAAATAGGCGACCCTTACCCATCATTCACCATGGGCTGGAATTTAAGCCTGTCATTTAAACACTTTGACTTTACTGCTTTCACTTATGCATCTATCGGGAACGATATATATAGGGCTTATGAAAGAAATCAAAACT
>JBDSLD010000198.1:0-13818 GCA_039916545.1 Ferruginibacter sp. | reverse complement strand
GCACCCTGTTTTCTTTTATTTTTCTACCGATATTTTGTGCCTGACGTCACAACTACCTGCATTCACACATCGGAAATCCTGTATCCGGTATAAGAGCTATCTAACATTATATCAATTCTATTTCGCGATAAATACCCCGGTGCCCCAGGTTTTATCCGGCTTTGGTCCCATTTGTAAATGCAGGGTGCCGCCTGCGGTCAATTGTTCATGGGTAAACCAGGGCGTATTCAATGCCACACCATTAAAATCGGCGCTTTGTATGTATTTGTTCACTACTGAACAGCCATCGGCAATTACAGTAAATTGTTTTCCACCTGGAAGACTGATGGTTGACCTTTCAAATACCGGGCTGCCAATGGTATAAACGGGAACACCTGGCGTAACCGGGTAAAAGCCCAATGACGAAAATACTACGAAGGCAGACATGCCGCCGCCATCCTCATCGCCCGGTATGCCAAATACATTGTCTTTAAACCACAGGTCCAAAAGAAACCTTACCCGCTTCTGTGTTTTCCAGGGACTGGCTGTAAAATTGTATAAGTAGGGTATATGAAAACTGGGTTCATTCCCCATAGAGTATTGCCCCACTAATCCTGTGGCATCAGGAAACTTGTACCACATATCATTCTTTCCCCTACCCAGCGGCTCACGGAAAAGTTGGTCGAGCTTGCTTTCAAACCCGGGTTTTCCACCCATTAATTCGACCAGGCCATTTATATCCTGCTGAACCTGCCACAGGTATGTCCAGCCATTGTTCTCATCATAATATTCGCGGCCGCCTGTGCCGCCGTCAAACTTGGGGTCTATATTTATCCAGTTCCCCTGTGCATCCTTTGGCAAAAACATTTGTGCCTTGCTGTTCCATAAATTTTTATAGTTGGCCGCACGCCGGGAAAATTTTATATAATCCGGCTGTTTGCCTAATTCCTTTGCCATTTGCGCCACAGCCCAGTCATCGTAGCTGCCGCCCAGCGTAACGGCCACCGCCTGGCGCTTTTCAAATGGGTTTACGCTGGTATTGGTCTCGGTTTCGCCTGGCTTTAATGCCGGGAAGTATCCTTTGGTCAGGTACACGTCATCGAGTTCGGTCTTAGGACCGTTCCGCCAGGGAAGCATAGTAGCCTGTGTACTGTTTTTATACATGCCCTCATAGGCTTTTGCCACATCAAAATTCCTTAACCCTTTGCGATAGCCATCCAGGAACATTATGGAGGAGTGAAAGCCGTTCATACAGGCATGGTCGCCAAAAAGTACGGGAAAAGTCGGCATCCAGCCGCTTTGCTCATACATTAACACATAGGAGTTTAGCATGTCGGCTTCCTGTGCGGGGTTGAGTATGGCGCGCAGCGGGTGGTGCGCCAGGTAGGTGTCCCAGGTCCAGTCATCTACATAAAATGGCCTTGCGGTCGTATGGATTTTTTTTTCAAACCCGCTGTAATATTGGCCATCCTCTGTAATATCCACCATTCTTTCGTAACACCTGTAGAGGGCGGAATAGAAGGAACGCTTTTGCGCGGCTGTTCCACCCTGTACCTGTATCTGCTGCATTACTTTTGCCCATGCAACCTGGCCGGCATATTTCAGGCTTTCAAATGTGGCGTCCGTCAATTCATCCTCAAAATTCTTTTTTGCCTGCCCGGCACTTATAAAAGAAACAGCGTACATAAATTCAATGACCTCACCCCCTGCCCTCTCCGAAAGAGAGGGAGCTGGGCTGCCTTTGGTGAAACTGATGTAAGACTTAATATCCTTCCCCGAAATCTCATTTGACGCAGTTAACATATTGTCTTTTATAACTCCAGGCGTGCCGGGCGCACTAAACCTCCCATACATATAAATTTTAATATCATCGTGGTAAGTCTCCGTACCCGATATCTCATTAGGGGAAGAAAAATGAAAATCGCCAACCCCATTGTTGGTGGTGTTAAAAAGTAAGGTTTTAACCTCGGCTTTTTGAGGGAAAGAAAACCGGTAGATACCCGCCTTCTTTCCTGGCACAAATTCAACTGTGGCCTCATCATCTACCAGGTAGGTGGAATAATACCAGGGCTTTACCACTTCCAGGTCGTGGTCGTATGCCTGTTTTTTCTTCCAGCTTTCGGTAGTCACACTAGTGTGCAAGGGCTTTATACAAAAAGCATCGCCCAGCCTGTGAGAAACAATAATCAATGGGAAGCCATCAATCTGGTCATCAATAAAGTCGGCCCGTTTCGGGTACATCCGCATCAGCTGGTTAGGAAGCTGTACGGTAGGCCGCGTAGGCTCCAGCAGTTGTGCCACATTACCGATTGTTGGATCTATATATGCCAGGTTATCGTTCTTATCGCTGCCTGATAACATTACCTGGGCCTGTACAGAAAAGGAAACAAGCGGAATTGCAATCTTGAAAATGGCCCTCATTAATTTTTGAAAAGCCGCAGGTTTGTGTTTCAATCTAAATTTTAATTTCATATAGCTTTATTTACTGTCCGCATTTGAGCTGCGAATTGATAATGCAATTAAGCAACCGGCCATTAATAGAACACTAATTTTTTATTAACTGCTATTATTAACCGAAAAAAAATAAACCGGAAAGGAAAATCAACTAAAATGCCGCATATATGACTGGCAATCGCCCTTTAAAAAAATATGGTAATATTATTTTTGGGATAACTACCCTGACTTTTTTTCATTCTTTATAAGTATTCTCAGGAGTTTTTTATTTTACCAGGATGTGTTATGCGGACAATTGCGTGCTTTGGTAAAAAGATTTTTACTTTTACACTTAATTATGGCGAAGTACCTGCATTGCATGTGGATTTTTTTACTAATAAAAACAAGCTGCCTGGGTCAGTCTTATGGTCTAAGTTTCAATAGCCATGAGGTAGTGCTGGAAAAAAGAACGTCGCTCGACCTTTCTCCTAAAGATTCGTTTTGTTTTGAAAAAAATTTTGACCTGTCGTTTGATCTTAGTTTTTTACGGAACTACCGCATTTATTTCGGCTATGTGTTCCGTATTGTCAGTGATAATAATGAGAATATCGATTTAATATACAATCAACCGTTGTCAGCCTTTCAGGTGATAATAGGAGAAAACTTTTCAGGCATCAGTTTCAGCATTGACAGCCTGCAGTTATACAGGGAATGGAACACCATCAGTCTAAAGTGCGACCTGGAAAATAATACGCTTCAATGTTCTGTCAATAAAAAACCGGTGGGCACAATTAGGCACGGCATCAAGGGTAATTGTTTTAAATTTCTTTGGGGGGCAAATGATTTTCAAAAATTCAAAACACGCGACATTCCCCCGATGCAGGTAAAGGATATCCGGGTTTCCGAAAAAAATAAACTTAAATATTTTTGGCCGCTGGATGAAACCGCAGGAACTGTATACGAGGACAAGATCAATCACAAACCAGCAAGTATTAAAAATCCCGTGTGGTTAAAAAATCAACATCAGAATTGGCAAACGCTCAATTCCTTTACGATCAAAGGTTATGCAGGTGTTGCTTTCGACAGCAAAAAGGACCAGCTTTATGTGACAGGGTCAGATTCGGTTGCGGTTTATACCCTCAAAAATGAAAATCACCTGGAGTGGTTATCCAGCGCCCACCAAAACCTGCGATTAGGCCATCAGAATATTTTTGATATCTCAAACGGGCAACTACTTGATAGCTATGTTGATGATAAAAAGGTAGTCTCCTATGAATTTAATAACCGGCGCTGGGATTTTACTTTTGATCCGGGACCTGTGATGCTGACAAAATATTGGCACAGCAATAAATTTATCAACCCTTCAGATACATCTTTATACACGATTGGTGGTTACGGATACCTCAAGTATAAAAACCTGGTTCAACGATATAATATCCCTACAAAACAGTGGGACTCGCTCACACCTTCCGGCGACTATTTTAGCCCGAGGTATCTATCGGCGCTTGGTACGGACAAGACAGGAAGGTTTGTATATATCCTGGGTGGATATGGAAGCCAGACGGGAGATCAAATGCTGGATCCCAGGTATTATTATGACCTGTTCAGGTATGATATTAAAGAAAATTTATTTAAGAAGATATGCAATTTTAAACCTGCGAACCCGGCTTTCACTTTTGCCAATAGCCTGGTGATCGATTCCAATAACTTTTATGGGCTGGTGTTTTCGAATGATCGCTATAATTCGGCGCTGCAATTAATAAAAGGTTCACTAACAGATTCAGTATTGCAAGAATTGGCGGGACCTATTCCTTATAATTTTCATGATATACAATCCTTTGCTGATTTATATTATTCTGCCGTAAGTAATAAGTTAATCGTAGTGACATTGTTCTATTCGCCTGAAGATCCTAAGGAGCAAAGTACAGAAGTAAAGATATATACCCTGAACTTTCCTCCCGTACCACTGGATGTTTCCAGTGAAAAAATAGCAACAGTAAAAAAAATGAATTGGTTTTTATCAGCCGCCATCGGCGCCGCTTTTTTGTTGGTCATTGCATTTTTGTTCCGGAAAAAGTGGAGAAAACCGAAGCCGTTTCAATCTGCATTCCCGGAAACAGGGGTGATTAACGACGAAGTACCACAGTCAGATGCCTTTACGTCACCACAACCATATTTAGAAAAAAATCTGCAGTCGGCTATTTATCTTTTTGGTCAATTCCAGGTATTTGATAAAGAAGGAAATGACATTACCCGATTGTTTTCGCCATTGCTAAAAGAATTATTTCTTATCATAGCGATCTATACATTGAGAACTGGCCGTGGAATATCATCAGAACAGTTGAATGAAATATTATGGCATAATAAATCCGATAAAGATGCGAAGAATAACCGCTCTGTCAATATTGTTAAATTAAAATCTATTCTTGAAAAAGTCGGTAACAGCACAATCAATAAAGATTCAGGCTATTGGCAGTTCGTATTGGAAAATGACGACATTTATGTTGATTATAAAAAATATGCTTCGTTGGTACATGCTTCGCCGGGGGCTGATAAAGAACACTTGTATGCCATTCTTGATATTATTAAAAGAGGCCCGTTTCTGTCGCAGATAGAATATAACTGGCTGGATGACATCAAATCAGAGGTCTCCAATTTTATTATAAATTCCTGCCTGAGTTTAATAAGAAAGGAAAGTGTCGACAAAAATCCTGAGTTTATTATAGAAATTACCAATTATATATTTTATTTCGATAAGCTCAACGAAGATGCCCTGATATATAAATGTAAAAGCCTGATATCACTCAAGCGGCACACATTGGCGAGCAATGCTTACCAGAAATTCAGTAAAGAATACAAAGACATTTACGGAGAAGATTTCGGCAAATTATTCCATGAAATTATTACCTGAACATTATAACTGAAAAGCAAATGGAGGCTGATCAAATATGCACCGTTATCCTGCACATGTGATCACTAACTAACGATTGTTTATCTAAAAATGTGGCTCCTGTGACAAAGGCAAGCATAATTGATTTTTTGTTAATATAAAGGGTTTTTCAGAACGAGACAACCCACGTGATTCCGGATTAAACCGACCCCCTGAAAATCGTTTAAAGGAGCAGTTGTTTTTGTAACATAATAATCGGTTGTTTAACCTCAAAACAACCTATATATTTAGGTCCAATAACCCAATTGACATGTTTAATATCAGACAATTATTACGCCTTTACGCTGAAGGCCGCGGCAGCAAGGTTATCAGCAAAACAATTGGTATCGGTAAGTTATCTAAGCTATTGTTTAAAACACCGACAGGACAAAGCACACAACAACACATTCATGATAAGTTGATTGAAAAGCCCGGGAAAAATTATCTGCAGCAAAATTATCTGTAAGCGAAATTGCCTGCGAATTGGGTTTTGAACATTGGCAATCGTTCAGCAAATTATTTAAAAGCAACATCAAACAATCGCCTTTGGAGTTCAGACAATCGTTTAATTCAGAATTTCCATTTTCACTCTTTTCTATTTTTTTAGGCGGCACAAAAGCCCACTCAAAGAATGACGGCAGCAACTTGCATCTAACCATGGAATATCAAATTGACCTATGTTCCAGCGGCATGTTCATTTATTAATGAGGCCATCCATAGTAACCGGCTCGCTAAAAACAATTCAATAAACAACTATCTTCGGCAAAATTAATTTTATAATTTTCTAATAAGAAAATGGGATGGCTTTAGCCGGCTACGCATTTGTTAAATACTATAGATGTTATGAAAACACCATTATTTCTTTATGCGGTATTGCTTTCGTTAGCAGGATGCAAAAGCACTCCGGCTACAACTTCTGCGGAAGAGATACAGGGCATTGATTCTTCCATTAAACCTGGAAAGAATTTTTTTATGTATGTGAATCATACCTGGTACGACTCGGCTCAAATACCGCCTTCTCAGTCGGGTGTGGGTGCGTATATGTTTATGAATTATCCGCAGCGCCTGCGTTTACAGGGCATACTGGACAGTGTATCAAAGGCTAACAACGCTACCGGAAGTATTGAACAACAGCTTGGTAATTTCTATGCTTCGGGCATGGATACCACTACCATTAATCAACGTGGTTACGAACCTGTTAAGCCGGTGCTCGCCGTTATTGACAGCATTAGTGACCTTACTGCTTTAATGAAATTTGTAGCTAATGCGGCAACGTCAAACAATACTTCCTTTTTAGCCTTTGGCATTGGCCCTGATAATAAGAACAGTAATTTGAATATTGCACATATCTACCAGGCAGGTATCGGCTTGCCCGAACGGGATTATTATTTTAAGACAGATTCACCCAGCATTGCTATCCAGCAAGCCTATAAAATATATCTCGCCAGGCTATTTCAACTTACGGGCAACGATACAGCAACAGCATCAAAAAATGCCGGTATCGTTTATAACATAGACAAACAACTCGCCTCCTCACACAGAACGAATATTGAATTACGCGATGTAAACGCCAACTACAATAAGATGGCTGTTGCTACGCTTGAAAAGCGGCAACCTGCTATTGGGTGGCGGAATGTATTGAAAAACTTAGGTGCGAAGACAGACTCTATCGATGTGGCACAACCTGCTTATTATGAAAAGCTGAATGCAGGTTTAAAATCCATTCCCATCAGCGACTGGAAAATATACCTGAAGGCATACTCGATCAGCAACTACGCGGATGTGTTAAGCGAACCTTTTGTTAACGCTTCATTTGAGTTGAATAAGGTAATATCCGGGCAGGCTGTGCAAAAAACACGTGGCGAGAAAATGGCAAGCGCCGTAGACCAGTTATTGGGTGAAGCGCTGGGACAATTGTATGTGAAGAAATATTTTACAGAAGAGGCAAAAAAACGGGTGTTGGACTTAGTAAATAATTTACAGAAAGCATTAGCTGTAAGAATGGATAAACTTGACTGGATGAGCGACAGTACCAAACAAAAAGCGAAGGAAAAATTGTTTGCCATTACCAAAAAGATCGGCTATCCTGCAAAGTGGAGAGATTATAGCCATGTTACTATTGCAAAGGACAAATACTTTGAGAACATAGTATCCGCTTCATCTAACAATTACCAGTTTCAACTGGCAAAATTGAACAAACCTGTTGACAAAAGCGAATGGTTAATAACACCCTCTACCGTTACTGCTTACTACAATCCTTCCGCCAATGAAATAGTTTTTCCGGCGGCTATTTTACAACCGCCTTATTTTGACAACAACGCTGATGATGCCCTCAATTACGGCGGTATCGGGATGGTGATCGGTCATGAAATTACCCATGCTTTTGATGACCAGGGTGCACAGTATGATAAAGAAGGCAATGTGAAAAGCTGGTGGTCGAAAGACGATTATGCAAAATTCAAAGCTAAAACGCAAATTGTAATCGATCAATACAGCACATTTATGGTGCTTGATACCGTGCATGTTAAAGGAGCAATGACGGTTGGTGAAAATGCAGCAGATGTGGGGGGCGTTGCTATTGCGTATGATGCTTTTAAAATGACCAAAGAAGGACATGATACAATAATGGTTGGCAGCTATACACCGGACCAACGGTTCTTTATTTCTGTTGCGCATATATGGCGTGTAAAGATGAAAGATCAGTTCCTGCGTTTATGGATCAATAACAATCCACATTCTCCCCCTGTGTGGCGTGTAAATGGCCCGCTTATGAACAATCCACATTTTTATGAAGCGTTTAACTTGCATCCTGGCGACAGTATGTATTTGCCTTCAGAGAAAAGGATCGCTATCTGGTAGGAAATTTATAGTTTAAATGGCATTGCAAAGCTTATCTAAAAACCGGCCTGGCTTTGGACGCACTAAAAAAATAACTGTAAAAAGGAAAGTATAAAAAACGGTCTCTATAACGCGTACAATCTAAATCCAGCTATTTTTCCTGTCGGGGCAAATTAAACCCTTCGACAATACATTGGCAGCCTCCTTTCGTCAGCGTATTACTGCAAGGATGTTAAGTTACTTTGATTTTGCATGCATTTCAAGCTCTATCATCTCCAGTAATTTTAAATGATATGCTGGCATCTGTTTACGGTAAAACCATTGTCCACCGCCAATGAAATGGTGTGTTCCTGGTCGGCAATGCGAATAAAAAAGGCGCTCAACGCACCGCTGCAAATGAGCGGTATTTTGATACATATCCAGTCTGTTCCACAAATTGTTTTAGTTTCACTTTTTTATGTTCATCACCGAAATAAATAAATCTTTCTCTTTATCATTTAGTTTGATGTGAGGTTCAACCTGGTTAAGTAGGGACGAAAATTCCTGCATTATTTTTTCTGTCTTGTCTATAAGTTTGACGTTTACCGGTGGGTTAGGTAGGGTTGCCGCTAACATTTTGCATTGCCGAAGGGCCAGGGAGCCGATGCCGCCCTGCCCCAAACCAAAGCTGCGTTAAAAAAGAATATACTAATTATAATTAGTACCTACTCAATAATAAATTTGTAACCCCTGCCATGTACGTTAATAAATTTAATGGAGTTATCGTCGCTTAATTTCTTACGTAATTTAGACACCAGTACATCAACATTTCTACTGATCACAACTATGCCTTTATCTTCCCAGATCTCTTTCATCAGTTTTTCCCTTTCTACGATCTGGTTTATATTTTCTGCAAATATTTTTAGTGCTTTTGTTTCTTTTTCAGAAAGCGTAATATTTCTATTTTCAATTTCAAGCACATTATTATCTGGATAAAATTGAAAGTTTCCTAATTGTATATAATCATTATTATCAGTGATTGATGCTGCGGCTTCTTTTTTCCGGAACTTATCTTTCACATAAAAACCAATAAAACCCAAAGGAATAATCAATAGCAGCAACAAAAAGAAATTAAACTTATTTTTCTTCAAAAGATCAATTTCAATAACATAACAACCAACCTCCAGGGTACGACCTCTGCAAGGTGTTAAATCCCCTGTGTGGCTATTTATTTCGAATGCAAAGACAGTTTCATTTTGTGTACAATTCCTCAAACTCACTATATAATCAGTTGCCAGCCCATTTTTTTCAAATGTTCGCTGAACTAAATTAATGAGTGTATCTGAAATAAAACCAAAGTTATTTTGAAAGGAAATCTGGTAGGTGGTTTCATTTAATTTCTTAACCGGCATCACCCTTGAGGTGGAATCTTTAGCTGTAAGCAAAAGCTGATGTCCTAAATCACGTAATACAACTTCTACATGATTCCCGGGAATTTCATTTTTTCTATTGACAAATGCAACAGCAGAAATTAAAATAAGAATTATTGTGATTGAAGATCCGAACAGCATAAATGGCTTCATGTATGCAAATTATCTATTAAACGGCCGTTTTCAGTGATTTTACAAATATTTTACGCATCTTTTACAACTTTTTACTACTAAAAAGCCTTCCGGTAGTTGACGCCCGATACCTTTACGCTGTTACTTCATCCAATCAATTACAATCATGAATATCTATAGACTTGCTTTTTTGCTCCTTTTTCCATTCCTCCCTGCCTGTGACCAGGCATTAGAATTTCCACAGTCATCCCTTCTCCCAAATAGTCAGCAAAAACAAAGAGATAAGGCTGGAGACGCAAAGATCGTTTTTAAATCCACAGATGGCGGACAAACCTGGCAAGACATCAGCAAAGGGCTGCCCGAAAATTTGCGGGAAGATAGTATCCGGGGAAATAGCTTCTTTACAAATGATAAAGGGCTGTTTTTAAGGATTGGAAACGGACTCTATCGCAGTACACCAAATGCCACAGCTCCTTTTTGGACGAAAGAAATATTCCACGACGCAGATAGCAGCATTTCCCCCGGTAAGGCCGGGTTACCCGGCTACAATTACTGGGCTGTAAATGTGAAAAAAACAAACGGAACGAGTGTATGGTCGCCGATATTCGACACTTTTCAGACGCCAGTAATACGCAGCGTTTTTGAAACTGCCGGAGGTATAATTTTCATCGGCACCCAAAAAGGTTTTTTTAAAACTGATGACAATGGAGAAACCTGGAAACATGTTTATGCCGGAAGCCTGGTAGGGCATATGGCAGAGTTGGATGGCGTACTGTTGGCACCCAATTGGAGAAAGATAATAAGATCGACCGATAATGGCGAAAACTGGGCGCCGGTGATCAGTGATAGCAGTGTGGTTTGAGATGTAAAACAGATCAAAGGTGGATTCGCTGCTACGACTTCTACTTCAGCGTCGAATCCCAGGGGGATAAGGACATCCTGCGACAGCGGTAAAACCTGGCAGCCCAATAATACCAGCAATAAAGTTGTTATTGATTTAATATGGCGGACCTGGAATGATCGCCCTACTGTGAAGGCCTTCATGACTTCAATTATCCAGGTTGGTGAAAACTTCGTTTGTACTCATCCTGACGGCATTTTCAGATCATCAGACAAGGGAAAAACATGGAAATTATTACTTCCTGCTGTGGAAGATTCGGGCTTCAATTTGTTTGTTTCAGGCAACGTGATCTATGCCATACCCGGCAAGGGTGGATGTTGAAAAATTCAGGGCAACCTTCATCCCCACACGCAGGTTCGTGTACTCAAGAAGCGAAACCTGCGTTAAAAGAAAAAGGTGTTTCGTGAGGACACGAACCATGACAACAGAGGATTTAAAAAATAAAAGAAATGCCTTAAACGGAGCTGATTTATCAGGAGATAGTTCTATGTTAATTAAACCTAAAAAAAGTATGAAAAAAGTTATTTATGCGCTGATATTACCGCTGGTTGTGGTAAGCGGACTAGTATTTGCTAATAGCGAAATCAAAAATGAAACTTCTAAAAAATCAATCCCAAAGCCTCTCTCTGCTGCTGAAAGGAAAGCCGAATTGAAAAAATGGGAGGCTACCCCTGATGGTGTAATGTACAAAAAATGGGAAGCTTCTCCCGCAGGTAAAAAAGTGTATGCCGCTGAAGCTAAAATAAGGAAGCACATTGAAGATTATACCAATATGGAGGCTGTTGTAACCTCTCTTTCTCTTCCGCCAGGCTCAAGATTAGGTTTCGGAGTGATGGTCAGGATTAATGGTGACGATTATATTCTTAGCTTTGGGTCGGAAAAGTCCGACAATATTTTTTTGAACTTTAACAATGAATTTCAGCAATTACATAGCCTGAAAGTTAACGACAAAATAATTATAAAAAGCCATAGCGTATCGCACGCGCCCAAGTATTCATATCCAATAGTATCGGGCGATTATGTAGAACAAGATAGTAAAATAATTTATAAACCTGCGCCTCGCAAAGGCGGTTGCTGAGTAAATAAATTATGAAATACGCACACGTATATGCTTTGTTCCTGGTGTTTGTTTTTCACACCTCCTGTGGACAAAGCCAAACAAGCGTACCCAAAGATGTTATCAACTCCACAACCAAAGGTGTAATCTCTTCCCACGGACCTAACACCTCGGTTCGTACCATCAGGCAGGATAGAAAGGGCAACATTTGGCTTGCTTCGAATGAAGGTATTATTCGGTACGACGGAAAATCTTTTACCAATGTCACAGGCAACTTGTCTCCAAATCGCTTTTTTTCGGTGTTAGAAGATAGAAAAGGGAATTTTTGGTTCGGTAATTATGGCTCAGGTGTCTATTATTACGATGGTAAATCCCTTCAAAATTTCACAACCAGGGAGGGACTCGCCAATAATTTGGTTATGTCTATTTGTGAAGATAAAGCCGGCGTTATTTGGTTCGGCACCGGAGGTGGACTAAGCCGTTACGATGGAAAATCTTTTCGCAATTATATGATGAAAGGAGATACTGTGATTGAAAATAGAACAGGGAATTCTTCTCCAAATTTTACAAAAGGCAATAGTGCAGGTAGAGCTTTTCCTATTATTGAAGACAAATCAGGTAGGCTTTGGTTTGGCACCAGTAGCAATACCTTCCTTTATGATGCCCGCCTGAATGGCGAAGTCGGGCAGGGAAGAACATTTACCATTTTCAGAAATAATGAAGGCAAGGCTTTTAAGAATGTTTGGTCAATAATGGAAGATAAAAAAGGCAATATATGGCTTGGAGGAGATGACGGTCTGTGTCGCTATGACGGCAGCACATTTACCAATTTCACCGGGAATCCTGTTCGTTATGTCTACGAAGATAAAAAAGGAAACATTTGGACTAATGGTTTTAACGACAAAGGAATTTTTGCATTTTCCCGTTATGATAAAAAGTCATTATCTGATAAAAAGCCAACTATAACTGAAATAAAACAATCGCTAAACCTTTTTGGTATTGCAGAAGTTAAGGATGGAAGTATTTGGTTTGGCGCATTTGATGGAGTGTATCGTTATGATGCCCGCCTGAATGACGAAGTCGGGCAGGGAAAGACCATCACTAACTTTAAAAGTGCTGCCAGTCAGAAATAATGAGTATTGCTGATATCTAATCTTCAAAAACAGCCTACACTCATTTATATTTCTTTTTACAACCCGTTTATAAGGAGTAACAACACCGTTGCGTAGTTCAATATAATCTTATGTAGTGTTTGCAAGAAAACTTTGAAAACCTTTACAGACAATGGATTGTGGAGATTTTTCTTGTTGAATATTATTAACCTGAAACTAAATAAATGGCCTAAAATAAAATATTACTGAGCTGTTTAATAAAAGCCATTTAATTGTGGCCACTATTTGATCTGCTACACCAGTAAGCGGGTTAGCTGCCTTTCGTTGGTTCGGTTCCGATGAAATCGGAATTTGAAAAAATGCGCAGCCTATTTTTTCAAAGAAGCAAAAACAGCAGCGTTCCGGTTATCCGCCAGCTGGCGGACCGGCTGTGGAGGCAAAAGTAGAAAGTTAAAAGGTGGTTGGTGAAGTGAAGATTCGGATTAGAAAATATTCTAAAACCCTTACCAGTTATTAATAACAGCGTTTTCCTGCAGACATTATGTAGAAAGGATTTTTTTCACCATTTTTTTAATATATCATTATGACTAAACACACCAAAGCCTTTGCACCATTTTTTTTATTGCTGTTCTTTTGTATCCAAACAAGTTTTCTACATGGACAAAATAACACAACCTATTCAAAAGAGGTACAGGCAAAAATTAAACAGTTTGAAAACAATTTAGGTTTATGGGTGCAAATAGGGAACCAGCAATTTACACTTGCCGACAGAATGAAAAGTAATCATGTAAACGGAGTAAGTATCGCATTGATAAAAGACTATAAAATCGAATGGGCAAAAGGATATGGTTGGGCGGATAGTGCCGAACAACGGCCTGTTAAAACAAATACATTATTCCAGGCTGGTTCAATTAGTAAATCATTAAACGGCGTTGGTATTTTAAAATTAATACAGGAAGGCAAACTGAACCTTGATTCAGATATTAATATTTATTTGAAAGCATGGAAATTTCCTTATGACTCTCTAT
>JBDSLD010000197.1:0-26089 GCA_039916545.1 Ferruginibacter sp. | reverse complement strand
TCCCTGAGCAATTTTAGATTATCTTCTGTTGCAATACCGGCATCTATTACTACGGTAGGTTGGCGTTCTGTCGATGAGGTGCGGGATGATAATTCGGTGATGATTTGCTCCAGGCTTTTACTATCTGCCATATTACCTTCGAATATTTGGGAATACTTTAGAAAACCTTCGGTATTTACTACCACAGCCAGCACTACCAAACGCGCATCATTGCGCTTTTCTTTGCTTCGCCCAAATTTGGCTATTTTGCTGCTACGCATGGATCCTTCAAAATAGGTGTTGGTAAGATCATAAAGAATGATTTTATCATTGAGGTCAAAGAGTTCATTAGTCCGTTTGCTTAAATGTTTTTCCAAATCTGCTTTTACTTTATACAGATCCTTACTAATCTCATAGAGTTTATCCTTAGTTATCTTCTCTACCGCATAACCGGTAAGTTCACAAACAGCTGAGTTTTCTTTTATCCAATGGCTGGTACGAAGTTCACTTGCAGGATAGGGGGCCCGGCTGATGATGTGGGTTAGCGCTAATTGTATTTGTTCGCATGACCAATCCCTGGCGGCTAAAAAACTGGGAATGTCCAACTGATCGAGCGCCTGCATGCAAAGCCACTCGGAACCTACTTCCTTTATATTTTTATTTTTTACACTATCAGTATCTATGCGATGATAATCTTTTCCCGCAGCCAGATCAAGAAGCTGTTTCTCTTTAATGGCCTTAAAGAATTTTTGTGCTAAGGTCTCTATGAGTTCATCAGGGGGTGGAAACAGACTTTGTTTCCCGGTATAGCTTTGCTTTACCAATTCATTTATCCGATCACCAAGCGCTTTCTTTTGCTTTACTTCAGGTAATTCTTCTAATGAACCAAGATGCAGAATGGTTAGATGACGAACAGTATTATCATAGCGATAGCTTTCACATAAGCGATAGTGCTTTTTTTTCTCCCCGGTAGTTTTTATCGTTTTGAAAATAACTTTCAGAAACATAATCAAAGCTATCACAAACACACAGCATCCTTAAAATGGCCCGCGGGGACTACATTACATTTTCAAAAAAAGGGCATTGATTTTCAATGAATAACAATTCTTTCCTCTATAAAAAACATGAAACTTTAACTAAATTGGTGCTTTTTTTAACATTTAAAGGACTTTTAGCTGCAATGTGGGTTAAGCCAGTTAGGGTCTTCAAATTAAGAATTTTATTTCAAGCATCACTGTACTTTTTCTGCAATAGGCTCACAATCCATTTGCTTTAATGTAATAAATAAAAGCACCGGTATTTTGCTTTTTCCCTTTATACCTATCATCCCAGCAATTGGAGGGATTATTTGTCTGGAATTCGATGTGAGCGTCCAGTCTATCTTTGTGGAGTATCAGGAAGATTACCGGTTTTCTTACCCAAAGAACAGCTAACGCCAAAATTCCTGATTGAATAAGATTTTGCTTATAAATGATTTTATGAGACGCTTAGCTATTAGTTCGTTTAGTCAATTTTCTGCAGCATCCAAGGAAATCTATTGTCAGAAAATTCGTTAGTCAACCTCCACAAAAAATCATGATAAAAAGATTATTGCTTAACATCACCTAGTTTATCCCTTATATGAGTTAACCTTGAAAAAGATTTTTTTTTACATGTATATAAATTAGAAAATTTTATATCAATGTAAAAATTGGGTAGTAGGGTAATCATAACTGGATGGCATATAACCGTTAGTTTCATCCATGTTAAATATTGAACCGAAAAATCTTAGTTGAAGTAATTCAGTTGGAAAGAGTAATTTAATATCGTCACAGATTTTAACTCGCAACTGTTTTATGATGTTATATATCAGATCTTCAAAATCTTCAATATATTCTACTCCATAATTTTGAGCCAATTCAATGGGATCGTCAATTTGATCCTTGAAATTCATCTCATCTACAAAGCCTTCAAAATCTTCATGCGGATACATTTTGGCAAATTCAACAAGGTAATCAGAACATATAAAACTAAATGCGGCTGCATATAATTTTCCATCGTAATCGTCATAGCCGGAATCATCGTGAATTGATGGATAATCACATAAACTTTTAAGTACACAAAATAATTGAAAGCAATCCTGATCATGGTAATCAAGCAAAATTTGAAAAGGTTTATTATTGGTCATGGTATTAAGTATTTGTTTGTAAGACATTCTTTTATTCGCTAAATAGCTAACAATATGTTCAACTAAAGACATCGGCAATTTTACTCATATCCAGTTTAACCTT
Source organism: Ferruginibacter sp. (assembly GCA_039916545.1). Classification (GTDB taxonomy): domain Bacteria; phylum Bacteroidota; class Bacteroidia; order Chitinophagales; family Chitinophagaceae; genus Ferruginibacter. The sequence goes on along the minus strand of JBDSLD010000197.1, from coordinate 23,840 downwards.
CGAAGCAACTATTTTGGCATAGATCTGAGTATGCTTGATAGTTGAATGTCCAAGCATTTTGCTAACTGTCTCTATTGGGATTCCATTTGTTAATGTCACCGTAGTCGCAAATGTGTGACGACCCAGATGCATAAATAATGGCTTGTCAATTTTTGCCTTTATTGCAATATCCTTCAATCCACTATTTAATTTTTGGTTGGAAGGTACATACCATTTAAATTCCCGGCAGTCATTTGATCCCGCATATTTTTTTAATATCTGCTGCGCCACTGATATCAATGGGATAATACTCATAACACCTGTTTTTTGCCTCGGATTGCGGATACTAATGGTTCCATCTGGATCGGTGACAATGTCGGCTCCCCTTAAACTCTTTATATCAGCATAGGCCAACCCCGTAAAGCAGGCAAATAAAAAAAGATCGCGTTTGATTTCTTGTGCCGGAGTTAAATTGTCTACCTGTTGAAGTCGTTTGATTTCATCGTTTTCTAAGAAATCCCTGTGTACTGGCTTTTGCGTTAATGGAAATTCTTCGAAAGGATTTCGTTTAATTGTGCCATTTTGTACAGGGATTCTTAGGATCGTCTTAAGGCAATTTAATAGGGCAACAGTTGAGTTATGTGAATTCTTTTTTTCTTTCCTTATAAATAAGAATAGCTGTTTCAAGAATTCTCCATCGATATTACCAACTGAAATGTTCTTAACGCCCCGCCGTACCTGTAAGAAATCATTTAAATACCTGGATATCCGCTGATATTTATAATAAGTGGATTGTGCAAGATCAAAATCTACCCGGTCTTTCAATTCCAGAAGTTTTATATCAATATATTCAATAAGCGATTGTGGAGGCGCTTCTTTACCTCGAACTCTCTCCACCAGTTCATCCATAGTAAAATCATTGCCAGAATATTTCAACTCATGGAATCGCTCCTTTACCTTATGCAAAATATTAAATATCTCCTTGTTTACCGGTGAAATGGTTTTTTGGTCTGAACGAACCTGCTGGAGATCAGGCAGCCAGTTTTCTTTACTACAACTTAAGCCTGTAAGAATGTCTTTTCTTTCTTTCCTGTAAGTGATTCTTAAGACAACAGGATTTAATCCATTTTTGTACTGGTGCCCGCCTCTGCAAAAGAAGTGCAGATTGATGTCGAGCAACTGATTTTTTGATGTTTACATAACCTGATTTTAAAGATTTATAAAAATCTCATTTCAGGTGCATTTTTGAAAGTGCAGAATACAGCAGAAAATTGTAAAGAGTTACATAGGCTAAAAGTGGCAAATTTTATGTCACCAAAATGACACCTTTAGTCTGCATTTATCTGCACATATATGCATTTATCTGCAACTAAAAAAGGTTGATAATCAATGTAATTCATTGATTATCAACCTTCTGCGTGGTGTGGGCCGGGATTGAACCGGCGACACAAGGATTTTCAGTCCTTTGCTCTACCAACTGAGCTACCGCACCTTCCCGTTAGGGGCAGCAAAAATAGGAGTTTCTTTTAAATATTTCAAATCAAAGCCTGCAATTTACCAAAAAGAACGAAAAACATCTCCCCAAGGCAGTTTAAAATCTTATCATTTACCTGTGCGTCACACTTTATATTGTAACTACTAAAGCATACCGCACAATTCCCAGCGGGTACCGAAAAATTAAAAGCCCCGGAAACTACCGGGACTTTTATTGGGGGGCGTGGCAATTAATGTAAGTGCGGTTTTTTTTAAACCTTCCTGTTGAGGATCTTTGACTGGCTACAATATTTTTTTGTGGGATGATATAAAAACAGGCAACTGCCATTTTTAATCACGTCGATAATTTTTTTACTCAATTCAGTCGGGATTGCGGGGCAACCATAACTTCTGCCCAATTCGCCCCGGCTGTTTATAAAATTGTTACTCACATAATCGGCTCCATGAATGACAATCGCTCTTTCATACGCCTTGTCATTGATTCCTTTTTCACAACCCTTCAACCTCAGTGAATACCCGTTACCTCCCACATAAGTATCCATCGTTACATAAAACCCCAGACTGCTTTGATGTGATTCGGGCAGATTCGAAAATTGGGTCGCATATTCATTTCCTGAATTACGTCCGTGCGCTACCCATGTATTGAACAAGATCTTTCCGGTTGCCAGGTTTATCACATATAATCTTTTTTGCGTTGACGGCCGGCTGAAATCTACAATAGAAACAATGTTTTTCTTAGCCACCATATTCGCCTTACTTAAATAGCGAAAACCTTTCATGGCATAATCGAACGCATTTTTGGAAAGCCCGGCGTTACCTAGTTGCCATAAATTATAGCAATCTGCTGTTGCTTCGCCTATAATAGCAGTTGATTTGTCCGTTGTATAATTTACTGCAATCGTTGACGGTTTGGTGAAAACCGGGACAATTTTATCTGAAGAGGAACTAGTATGGCCCATTATCATAAGGGTGGCCAACACTAATAAGTGATAAGAAATAGTTTTTAACATTAGGATATATTTTGATTTAACAACCTGTCGGTTGCCGGATTCTATATATAAATCGACAAAATCCATACTTTATTGTAGACCGGCACTTGAATGCAGTCAAATCGTATTTGGTTTTTTACTACCTTAACGTTTATTCTGCGAATACTGCGATTGCCTGCCTGTTAAAGAAATTTAAATTTATTGTCATGCATTTATCTCCAAGAGAATCTGAAAAGCTATTGCTTTTCTTAGCCGGTGAACTGGCTGAAAAAAGAAGGGCAAGAGGGTTAAAATTGAACTACCCCGAAGCTATCGCCCTGATCAGCAGCCATTTACAGGAAGCTGCCCGCGATGGCCGGTCTGTAGCCGACCTGATGCAATACGGCGCAACCATATTAAAAAGAGAGGACGTGATGGAAGGAATTCCGGAAATGATCCAGGAAATTCAAATCGAGGCAACCTTTCCGGATGGAACTAAATTAGTGACGGTACATGACCCGATCAGGGGATAGAAAACTCGAGGCAGCAGGGCTGGGGTGTAGGGTTAAAGGTTAATGGCTTAAAGCGGTAATTCCATTAAGCTTTCACCTATATTCATTAAATTATTTATTAAAATCTTAAACAATACCTACAATGCTTTACCATTCACCTTTTGCCTTTAACCTTAAACCCTTCATCAAATGATACCTGGCGAATATATTTTATCCACTGGTGATATTGAGTGCAATGTAAACCGCGATTTGGTGCAATTGACTGTGGTAAACACCGGTGACCGGCCCGTACAAATAGGCTCTCATTTTCACTTTTTTGAAGTGAATAAGCAAATGGAATTCGACAGGCGGCAGGCTTTTGGCAGGCGCCTCAACATTGCGGCGGGAACGGCTGTGCGATTTGAGCCGGGCGAAGAAAAAGGCATCGAACTGGTAGCATTTGGCGGCAATAAAAAAATAACGGGCTTTAATAATTTGTTGGATGGAGATATCAACGAGCAAAATAAAACAGCTGCATTATTAAAGGCCAGCCAGCATAAATTCAAAAATAAAAAAGATTGATCGGAATGGGTTGGGTAAGTTCCCGGTGACACACCTTTTGGAGATGACTCACCGGGAACTTACACTGCATAAAAATATTAATAACATGAGCTTACGCATCAACAGGATAAAATACGCTAACATGTATGGCCCGACCACGGGCGATAAAATTCGCCTGGGCGATACGGAACTATTCATCGAGATAGAAAAAGATTTTACAGTATATGGCGATGAGGCGAAATTTGGCGGTGGTAAAACCATCCGCGATGGCATGGCGCAATCTGCCACGGCCACCCGTAGTGAAGGCGTACTGGATTTTGTAATTACCAGCGCAATGATCATCGATCATTGGGGAATAGTAAAAGCGGATATCGGTATCAAGGACGGCAAAATCGTAGGTATTGGCAAAGCTGGTAACCCGGATACCATGGAAGGCATTACGCCTGGTATGACGATCGGCGCCTCAACAGAAGTGCACGGCGGTGCAGGCCTGATCGCTACAGCCGGCGGCATCGATACGCATATTCATTTTATCTGCCCGCAACTGATCGACCACGCCTTATTTAGCGGGATCACTACAATGATCGGCGGTGGCACCGGTCCTGCTGACGGCACCAACGCTACCACTGTAACACCTGGCGCCTGGAATATTCAAAAAATGCTGCAATCTGCCGATGGCTTTCCGATGAACCTGGGCTTTTTTGGCAAAGGGAACTGCGCGGCTATCCCTCCCCTCGAAGAACAAATTGAAGCTGGTGCTTTGGGACTGAAAATTCACGAAGACTGGGGATCTACACCGGCTGTTATCGACGCCTCGCTGCAGGTGGCAGATAAATATGATGTGCAGGTGGCCATACATACCGATACTTTAAACGAATCCGGATTTTTAGAAGATACCATCGCTGCGATCAATGGACGGGTCATTCATACTTTTCATACCGAGGGCGCGGGCGGCGGACATGCTCCTGACATTATTAAAGCAGCGATGTACCCAAATGTGTTGCCTTCTTCCACCAACCCCACCAGGCCGTATACGGTAAATACGATCGATGAGCACCTGGATATGCTAATGGTTTGTCACCACCTTGATAAGTCTGTTCCCGAAGATGTGGCTTTTGCCGACAGCCGCATTCGTCCGGAAACGATCGCGGCGGAAGATATTTTGCAGGATCTGGGTGTGTTTAGCATGATGAGCAGTGATTCCCAGGCGATGGGCAGGGTGGCGGAAGTGATCACGCGCACCTGGCAAACAGCGCACAAAATGAAAGTACAACGGGGGGCGCTGCCGGAAGATGAAGGAAAGGGCAATGATAATTTCAGGGCAAAAAGATATGTTTCAAAATATACGATCAACCCGGCTATCACGCATGGCATCTCCGGTTATGTTGGTTCGCTGGAAAATGGTAAACTGGCAGATATCGTATTGTGGAAACCAGCCATGTTTGGCGCCAAACCCGAAATGATCATCAAAGGCGGAATGATCATCGCTGCGCGGATGGGTGATCCAAATGCATCGATACCAACGCCTCAACCGGTTGTGTACCGTCATATGTTTGGTGCTTATGGAAAAGCATTGTTTACGACCTGTGCAAGTTTTGTTTCAAAGCTTTCACTGGAAAAAAATGTGGTGCAACAATATGGCCTTCAAAAAATGGTGTTGCCGGTAAAAGACTGTCGTACCATTTCAAAGAAGGACATGGTGCACAATGACGCAACGCCTCAAATTGATGTGAATCCTGAAAATTATGAGGTAAAAGTAGATGGGGTGCACATTACCTGCGAGCCTTTGGCGGAGTTGCCACTGGCGCAAAGATATTTTTTGTTTTAGCTGACGCGAGTGCCCGATTTAACGTATTAAAAGAATAGCATTGGGTAATTGTTGTTGTTTCAGCATACTGATCAGGATTTTACGATCGGTTGCAATTGGTTTTTTTACCAAAAATATAACCCAACCAGGCTAACCTGTAATTTATAGTTTGACTACTAATGGTAATAAAAGAAAAAATAGGGAACATTAATTTTTTTGCGATCAACAACCGCAAGATCGACAGCCTTTTACTGGAATGGTACGAGACCAATAAACGTATCCTGCATAAAAAGACCATATCTGGTATCGCGGTGGTGATGAAATTTTTAAATGAAAGTCAGCAACTGACCGAAGGCGATGTTATTTATGAAGACGATTTCAATATCATCGCGATAGAGATCAAAGAATGTGATGCCATGGTCATCCGGCCACGGACCATGTTTGAAATGGCCTCCGTTTGTTACGAGATCGGCAATAAGCATATACCGGTATTTTATGAAGGGAATGAAATACTGGTAGCATTCGAATCTCCATTATTTAAACTGCTGACATTAGCAGGGTATGATGTGAGCAGGAGTACAAGAAAATTGATCAACCCATTAAAAACCTCCGTTTCGCCTCATACGCACAATGGTCAGATCAACTTATTTTCGAAGATCATGAAACTGACAAATCCCCCTGAATGAGCGCCACACTGTTAGGTTTATTACAGTTATCCGATCCCACATTGCCTATTGGCGGCTACGCTCATTCCGCAGGGCTGGAAACTTATGTGCAACAAGGTATTGTTCATGATAAAGCTACCGCTAAAGCGTTCATAACGGAGATGCTTATCCGCAATCTACAATACACGGATGCTGCTTTTGTCTCACTGGCTTTTGATGCCGCCAATAAAAAAGAGTTTGAAAAAATTTTATCTTTGGACGACGAATGTAATGCGGTAAAACTTCCCAGGGAGATAAGACAGGCCAGTCAGAAATTAGCCATCCGGCTCATAAAAATATTTCAGCCGTTAATAAAAAATGAGCTGGCTGATAAATACAAAGCAGCCATTGAAATTAAAGCAGCGGCCGGACATTATTCTATTGTATTTGGTTTATATGCACAGGCACTTCAAATTGAAAAAAGTGATGCCCTATCTGGTTTTTATTATAATGCGGCGGCAGGAATGGTCACCAATTGTGTAAAGCTGGTACCGCTTGGTCAACTGGACGGCCAGGAGATATTATTTTCATTGAACCCTTTGATAACGCAACTGGTGGCGAATACGCTTGTTCCGGACAAAGACCTGGTCGGACTTTGTTGCACAGGTTTTGATATCAGGTGCATGCAGCACGAGCAACTGTATTCCAGGTTATATATGTCGTAGTATTTTGCACTATTATGCTGAACAGTTGAATTAATGAGTATACCGACACATGTTCTCTTGGACTGACTTTCCTGATTACTCACCAGGAAAGTCGACAGATCAGGTTAGCCTGGCTTTTTTAAATCAATAAATTATGAAGGAAAGAAATTATATAAAGATCGGGGTTGCAGGACCTGTTGGCTCAGGTAAAACAGCCTTGATCGAAAGGCTTAGCCGTCACATGAGTAAAGATTACAGCCTGGCCGTGATCACCAATGATATTTATACAAAAGAAGACGCGGAATTTTTAACACAGCATAGTTTATTGCCGGCAGAAAGGATCATCGGCGTGGAAACCGGCGGCTGTCCGCATACCGCTATCCGCGAAGATGCCAGCATGAACCTGGAGGCAGTGGACGAAATGGTGGCGCGTATCCCGGATGTGCAGATTATCTTTATTGAAAGCGGTGGCGATAATTTATCAGCCACATTTAGTCCTGACCTGGCAGACCTTACCATTTTTGTGATCGATGTAGCCGAAGGCGATAAGATACCCCGCAAAGGTGGTCCGGGTATTACAAGAAGCGACCTGCTGATCATCAACAAGATCGACCTGGCGCCTTATGTAAATGCTGATTTGAATGTAATGGAACGGGACGCCCGCAAAATGCGCAATGGAAGCCCGTTCATATTTACTAATTTAATGAGCCTCCAAGGGTTGGATAGTGTAGCCGGCTGGATAAAAAAATATGCATTATTGGAAACCACGGAAGAACCCATCATGTACCGGTGATAGCCAGCCTCCACATACAAACTGCTGCCAGCGAAAACAGGACCTGGTTAAAAAGTGCATTTTCAACCCCGCCCTTTAAAGTGGCTGATATCACCGAGGATAAAAAAGCCAATCAACTGCACCTCATGCTGATGAGTTCCTCACCGGGTATATTGGATGGTGATGAATACCAGTTGAAAATAGAATTAGCGAAGGGCTCTTCCCTGCAACTTCATACGCAATCTTACCAGCGCCTGTTTAACATGAAACGGTCCGCCTCGCAGTCCCTGGAAGTGAATCTTGCTGCCTCTTCATCTTTTTGCTTTTTGCCCCACCCATCCGTGCCACATGCCAATTCAGTTTTCAAATCAACCAATAAAATTTACCTCGCGGAGAATTGCAGCCTGGTCTTTGGGGAGATATTGACCTGTGGCAGAAAGCTAAATGGCGAAGTATTTTTATTTTCTAAATATCACAACATCACACAGGTTTTTCTGCAAAAAAAGTTAATCATTAAAGAAAATTTATTGATTGAGCCGGCTAATTTTGACCCGGGTAGCATTGGCCAACTCGAAGGATTTACCCACCAGGCAAGCCTTATTTACCTGCATCCTTCAGCCGGTACAAAACCGTTAAACGAATTGGTAACTGAATATTTATCTTCGCAAGCAGACATTATTTTTGGTATAACCGATGCCCCGGTGAATGGATTGATCGTACGGATATTGGGGCAAAAAGCAGAACAATTACATGGTTGCCTGGAAAAGATAGCAGCCATTTTACCACAACAAGCTACAATAAAGCCAATAACACATGCAGTCTGAAATGGAAATATTAATCCTCGCGGCAATTTCTGTCGGCAGTCTGCATACGATAACCGGGCCGGATCATTACCTGCCATTTATTGCTCTATCCAAATCGAGGGGCTGGTCATTTTCCAAAACAATCGGCTGGACGCTCATCTGCGGATCCGGTCACGTATTGAGTTCGGTTTTATTGGGATTAGGTGGCGCGGCTTTAGGCTGGTCATTTTCAAAAATAGGCTGGCTCGAAAATGTGCGCGGAGGAATTGCCGGTTGGGTAATGTTGTTCTTCGGTTTTTTGTACGGCGCCTGGGGATTGTACCGGGCAATCAACAACAATCCGCACAAGCATTTTGACCTGGCGGATAATGGAGATATTTATGTTTATCAACATAATCATGGTGAGGCCGTCGCGACAAACGAACGATACAAAGTAACTCCCTGGGTTATGTTCATCATATTTATTCTCGGCCCCTGCGAGCCCATGATACCACTGCTTTATTTTCCTGCCGCCCAAAACAGCTGGTGGGGAATGGCCCTGCTTATCGGCATTTATACTTTTGTGACTTTACTTACCATGTTTGCCATGGTATTGCTGGGTTATTACGGGATCGCTTTTGTAAAGACTGAAAAGCTGGAACGCTGGGTACATGCGCTGGGCGGGTTAACGATTTTGATCTGCGGTGCAGGCATGTTATGGATGGGCTGGTAGGCGCTTACCTGCGGAAATTACTGCTAAAAAAATGTAGAAGAATTACTATAGATTAAATTAATACGGATCAATACCTTTATAGTCTAATCTAATCTGTATGAACACCAAATCCAATTCAAAACCATTATTTGCCGGAATGTCTAAATTTTTCCATGAAGTTTGCAGCGCTCTCTTTGTGTCAACTGATAAAAGAGATTACCAACGCTGGAAGGATTTTTTCGCGTCTTAGTTCTAATATGCCGAATAAATGCTTAGCTAAACAAGTACTCTACGTCCGCCTTGCTCAACGCTTTTACAAAATTAACATCATCGGAAATTAATTCACTCGCCAGCTTACGCTTACGTTCCTGCAACTGTAGTATCTTATCTTCGATCGTATCGATACAGATCATCCGGTAAGCGAAAATATTTTTTGTCTGACCGATACGGTGCGTACGGTCAATGGCCTGTTGCTCTACAGCAGGATTCCACCATGGATCTACAATGTACACGTAATCAGCTGCTGTAAGGTTCAGTCCTACACCACCCGCTTTCAGCGAGATCAGGAAGACCCTGCATTCATCATTGTTCTGGAAATTCTCGATGGCTTTTTGACGGTCATTGATACTGGTACTTCCATCAAAATATTCAAATGGTATACCTTCTTCCCTCAACTTTTCTTTTATCAGTGCAAGCATGCCTAAAAACTGGGAGAATATCAACGCCTTATGCTCCCCGATATTTTCTTCGATCTCCCTTGTCAGCTCATCCAGTTTTATGGAATGATTCGGATACTTGTCTTCTTCATTCAGAATGGCCGGACTGTCGCAAATTTGCCTGAGTTTCATCAACCCCTGTAAAATGGTAAGCTGCGATTTATCGATACCATGCTCATCAATTACGCCCATGATCTTATCGCGGTAGCTATTTCTGTACGCGTCATATATCTTACGCTGTTCTTTCTCCATTTCGCAAAACAAAATGGTCTCCGTTTTTTCCGGCAGGTCCTTTGCAACCTGCTCCTTGGTACGCCGTAAAATAAAGGGATACAATAATTTCCTCAGGTGATCTTTTTGTTCCTGCTCACCAAATTTGTCAATAGGTGTCGCAAATTCGTTGCGGAAAAAATCCATGGATCCCAGTAAGCCCGGATTAAGAAAATTCATCTGCGCAAAAATATCAAACGTATTATTTTGTAGTGGGGTACCGCTCATACACAAGCGGTTTTTGGCGGTAAGCAGGCAAGCCGCCCTGGTGACTTTTGAAGCCGGGTTTTTAATGGCCTGGCTTTCATCCAATACCACATAATCAAAAAATATCTTCATCAGCAGTTGAATATCGCTGCGCAAAGTGCCATAAGTAGTTATTACAATATTCGCGCTTTGCAGTTCAGCCACATCCCTGGTACGCATACTTCCATGGTGTATCCGCCAGGTAAGGTCCGGCGTAAACTTTCTTATTTCATTTTCCCAGTTATAGATCAATGTAGTAGGGCACACTACGATGGCTGTTAATTTACCTTCCTGCGTTTTGTAATGCTGTAGCATGGTTAGGGCCTGCACTGTTTTACCTAAACCCATGTCATCTGCCAGGATACCACCCCAGCCTACGTCATTCAGGTAATTGAGCCATTGGTAACCAGCCGTCTGGTAAGGCCGCAAAATGGGTTGCAAGGTAAGCGGGGGTTCAATCTCCGGTATTTGTTTAAATTCCCGGAGCCTTTCAAATTTTTCATCCAGGTTAAAGCTCAGTTCTGTAGCATCGCGGTTCTCATACAATTCGTCGATCACACTCATGTGGTATTTCGACAAGCGGAGCTTATCGTTTTTGCCATCTCCAACTTTGAACAAAAGGGAATATCTTTTGAGCCATTCATCAGGCAATATCCCCAAAGTGCCATCGCCCAATTGTACAAAAGATTGTTTGGAGGCCAATGCCTTTTTGATATCGTTGATGCCTACCCGCTGCCCTTCAAAATCTATTTCCACTTTCGCATCAAACCAATCGAGGCCACTGCTTACATGGATATGGGTGGATGGCCTTGCTGTATTAAAACGGAAATTCCTGAGTGCCTCAAAACCAAATACCGGCACTTTCGATTCTTTCATCGAATCAACAAACAGGAAGAACCAGTTATTTTTTAAGACATCAGGCCCTTTTAATATCAGGCTATTTCCTTCCTGCGGCCGGATAAACTGCGAATGCAATGAAGTTAGCTTGTCTAAAAAACGCATCTCCGCATCCTTATTTCTATGTACGATCAGTATTTTGTCGCCATCAGGAATTGTGATGGTGTCTTTATCAGTGGCCTTTGTTTCAAAGCCCTTGTAGGTAAATATGGGCTGAAAAACCAGGTAGTCGCCTTTTTCCTGCAGCATCAGCTTTACTTCCGGCTCCCCGCTTTTTATTTCTTTTATCAGCGATTTATCAAACTCAACCAAATAGTCTTTGGTTAAGGGCATGATGAGTTTCTGCATTTGCGCAGACCAGTTTTCCTTGCTCAGTTTTATATTGCCATTCTTAAGGAACTTTTCAGTTTGCAATACATCTTCCGGTTTTTGCCAGAGATAAAAAGTATGGTTGTATAAAAAGAGAATGCTGTTGTTGCACTCATTATCGGTAACAGGTTGTGCCGCGCCATTTATATTAAAGCGACATTGTAATTCAAAATGATCGCCCTGCGAGATGATCTTAAATTGCGGCGCGATAAAATTTTCACTTAGTGATACTTCCAGCAGGTTCTCTGTTTTAAAGACCTTGCTTTCGGGCAGGTAATAAATAAAAGGATTTGCCGCCTGTTCTAAAAATATCTTTTTCAGCTTGGGTTGAAAGTACTCTGTTATCAGCACCTTGGTTTCTTCGGGCAATTCATCACCATCAGTTTGGATGATATTTTCCCATATCCCGCTAAACGGAGAGTTACGGTTAAGGTATTTATTTACCTCAGATGCCTGCAATTTCCTTATTTGCTGAAGTAACATTTTGTCATCTTCGCTAAACAGTTCGGTATTAACATATTTTGTAAGATCCAGGCGTTCCGACTTTCCCAATAGTTTGTTACTGCCCTCGTCAGAATCGCCTTGAATGGCATCTACCACGAAATAAGGATAAGTGGTAGCATTGAAATTAAACACGAGGCCGAGTTTTTTTGTGCCCGCTTCTGTTGTAGCCACTTCCGGCTCTTCAGATGCCTGCGCATCCTGCATGTAGGCTGGCCTTGGCGCCGCTACTACCTGCGCCACCCTCTTGATAGTCGTATCCAATACTTTTAAAAAAGGCTTTCCTTCTTTATAAATAAATTCAAATTTTCCTTTGAGGTCATCTTCCAGGTTGTAGCCGTAGATCTGCAATAGCTTATTTTTTTCCTTGTCCCAGTTACGGATGGTATCAAAATAATAAGGGCCATATTGCCTGAACAGTTGAAGGAACACCACAATTTTGTGTACGCACAAAGGATAGATCGATTCATCGCATTTACAGGATGTATCAAAATTGCGCTCATCGTTTTTTTGAATCACGATTGGGTATGTCTGATCCTCCAGTACCAGTTCAGCTTCTACGCGTTCATTAGCGGCAACGATTACAGTGGCTTTCGTAGTTTCCACAATATTTTCCGCTGCTTCATAAACTTCGGGTGAAGAAAGCATGCGGATCGTTTTCAGGTCGATGTGCTTCATTTTGGCAACGGTATGCCGTTGGTTGTATGCCGCATTGCTGGAACCCAGCATATTCTTATCGATCAGTTCCTGTAATTGAAAAAGTGCAGCCGCTTCATGGCGACAGATATCGCCTAAATTATATGGACATCCACAGCGCAGGGAGAGTGATTTGGGATCTGTATATTTTTGAATACTTACCCTGTAGTAGGTGCTGTAAGTATCATCTTTTACTCTAAAAACAACGTTATTGAGCAGCTCATCGTGTTCTGCCAGTTCTACATAGCCGATAGCATGGATCTTTTTTCCTCTCCGGATAACCTCATCGGAACCTGTATTGTAAACGTATTTGATTAAATGAGATAGAGCCAAAATGAAGCAAGATTTAAGTGTACGATATTGATTGATGGCCCTTTAGAAATTGGACAAACCCATTCAGAAAAGGGCAATTTGCAAAATTAAAGAAAAAATTAAGAAAAGCCGCGTCTAAATCTTCTTATCTGGGATTTTGGGGATAGTTAAAATTTAAACTGCTAAAAGTAAGTGAGCGGATTAAAGAATCGATTTGGGACCGACCGTGACCCGGCTGGCACTATGCGCGAATTGCATGGCTGCAGGTTTATAATTTATAAAAAAAGCGGTAAAACCTCAATCGGACGTACTTATGATAGCCTGCGACTCGCTTAACAATCATAAGCCCCGGGAGGCGATATTTTGGTTGAAGAAAAATTCAAAAACATGAAAGCCCCATCGGCGACATTTTTAGCTACCAGTTTTTATTATCCTTTTATCAATTTTCCTCCATCATACATACATAATACGTTGGCTACATCTTCTGTCAGGCAATACCTGATGTCCTTTTCCAGTCCGTATTTAGTGAGCCGGTGATAATGTGAAGCATCTTTGTTTTTCAAAAATTCGTACAGATCTTCCCCGGCGTCGTTGTACATCGTTTCAGCCAGTTTTGATGAGTCACAATTGATGTCAAAATGATCCCTGATACGACTGATGACTGCGCCTGCAAACAATGTATCTTCAATATTTACCCGGTCTTTCCAGGCGGCACAACCAAGGATCACCGGCATTTTCTTCGCTACCAGGTAATCACATACCGCGGAAAGATTGGGGAACGAGCCGGTGATAATTCCTTTGGCTCCCTTTTCCAGCGCCATATGTAATAATTTAGTTCCGTTGGTAGTGGTCAGTACCAACGTTTTACCCCCGATAAATTCTCTGGGGTATTCAAAAGGAGAGTTGCCATGTACCAACCCTTCCGCGACGTGCCCATCCCTCTCACCAGCTGTAATACCTTCTATTTGTTTGCCCAGGCGGATGCATTCCGCTACACTATCCACCGGGATAATATTTTTTGCACCGTTGTATAAAACAGTTGCGATAGTGGAGGTGGCCCGTAATACATCGATGATCACCACGATACTGCTGCTTACGTCATAAAGGTGAAGTAATGCGGGAGATAATGAGGTATATAAAGTTGGTTTTCCGCCTTTCATTTAATTTTAGTTAGAATGAAAGTTATTGTCATGGTGAGTCACCCTTTGGGGATGCCTCACCATGACAATAACCATATAATATTATCAGTTCAGGATCAATTTCCATTTTTGCGTTTCCGCGTATTCCTTGATTACTGCGTTCCTGGTCAGTAATAATTTTTCTATATAATTTTTTAGAAAAAATTTATTTACCAGCTTACCTACGGCGCCATACGGACTTTCAAATTCGACCAGGTCGATCATTAGCGTTCCATTCTCAATGCTTTTAAAATGATGTTCGTGCTTAAACCTTTTAAAATCGCCCTGCGTCATTTCATCGGTAAAATGAACGGGCCTTTCCATTGCAGTAATTTTTGAAGTAAAGCGCCTGACTTTAAAAAGGTGTTTGGCCTGCCAGGTGACAGTTTCATCCTTATTGATCAATCCGGTAATTACACCTCCGATCGCATCTTCACGGGTATGCGAAGTTGATATCTTATGCAGGTTGATACTCCGGCTTAAATCGAATACCCTTTCAACCGGCGCCTTTATCAAAGTAGTAAGATGGATTTTTGACAACCTTTAATTATTGATACTGTTAATCCGGGTAGGCGTTACTACGCTACCCGGAACAGGGGTGCAAAGTTCCGGTTTAAAATCCGTTGCATAGGCAATGGCGCCTTTGTTTATAATTCATTAACTAATTAACCCGTTTAACATTTTCCCTAAACAAACGGCATTTTTACCACTTTTGCTTTCAGCAGCGAATTACGTATGCTGATAAAAATTTCACTGCCGATCGAAGCAAATTGACTGTCTACATATCCCATGCCCACGGCTTTACCCAATGATGGTGATTGCGTACCGGAAGTAACCCTGCCAATGATGCGGCCTTCAAAATCTTTTATGATATGATCATGGCGGGCGATCCCTTTTTCCTGCATTTCGAAGCCCACCAGTTTTTTAGTAACCCCTTTTTCCTTTTGCTTTTCAAAAAATGCCTTGTTGGTAAAATCCTTGGTAAATTTGGTTATCCAGCCCAGGCCGGCTTCCAGGGGAGAGGTAGTGCTGTCAATGTCGTTGCCATACAAACAAAAACCCATTTCAAGTCGCAATGTATCTCTTGCTCCCAGGCCGATCGGCTTGATGCCCTGGTCGGCACCGGCCGCGAAAATAGCGTTCCATATTTTATCAGGTGCATCATCTTTATCTTCAAAATAAATCTCCACGCCGCCGGCACCGGTATAGCCCGTGGCGCTGATGATGACATTATCAACACCGGCAAAATGCCCTTTTACAAATGTGTAATATTTTAAATTAAGGATATCGGTCGTTGTTAAAGACTGGAGTATTTTTGTTGCATTCGGGCCCTGGATCGCTAACAGGCATGTTTTGTCGGATATATCATGCATCTCCACGTTTTTATCATTGAACATACTTATCCAATCCCAGTCTTTTTTGATATTATCTGCATTTACCACCAGCATGTAAGATTTATTCTCTTCCAGGCAATAAACCAGCAGGTCATCTACGATCCCTCCGTCATTATTGGGCAGACAACTGTATTGAGCTTTGCCGGCAGTAAGTTTAGAGACGTCATTAGTAGTAACCCGTTGTATCAGGTCAAGTGCATTCTCACCTTTTAATATAAATTCCCCCATATGACTTACATCAAAAACGCCCGCATTGTTACGCACCGTTGCGTGTTCATCATTGATACCGGTATAACTGATCGGCATATTGAACCCTGCAAAAGGGGCCATTTTTGCTCCAAGAGAAATGTGCTTTGTTGTAAAAGGGGTATTTTTCATTAAGTTACAATTGTTGAACGATACTAAATTGATCGGGCAAATGTAAAATAAAAAAAATTGGCGGTAATATTTAGGTTAGTGGGAAAGTGTTTTTTCCCAAAAAGCACAAAGGAGCAAACGCGCAAAGTATTTCTTTCTTCTTTGCTCCTTTGCGTCTTTGCGTAAAATGCTTAAAAACCAAAGCCCTGCCATTGCTGGCAGGACTTCTTTTTGTTTCACTTCAACTCAACTATTGAAACGATTTTAATCAATATGTACTAACAAAAGGTATGATTGCAATGGATAACTGCTGAGTGCCCCGGTTTCTCCTTTGCTATTATCAATTTTTTCCAATTGTTTATCGATGTTTTCCTTTACTTTTTCAAGAGAGTCTTTGGTACGCTGCTGTGCTTTTTCCAGTTTCAGCTTGATAGAATCCAGTGCATCTAAAGGTTCAGTTTTGTCATAACGGTAACCATCTTTTGATTCATCCACTTTTATGCCGTTCTTATCAATTATTATTTTCTTGCCCTCATCATTGATCTCTATTCCGTCTTTACCAATTTTAACTTTGTTATTTTTGTCAGCTTTGTCGTGGTCGGCAGGATTGCCATCCAGTGTGTACAAACCATCTGCTTTCATCACATAATTTACATTTGACTCCCAGCCTCTTTCTTCATCGTCGATATCTATATTGAAATCGTTGTCGTTCCAGGGGCCTCCAAAACGTACATTGTGTCCCCAGCCTATACTTTTGTCGATCCTTATTTGCTTGCCGACCGGCACGTAAACTGTTATAATTATGCGCTGGTTACGAAATTTATTTTGCTTGGTAATGGCAATGCCCTTGTCAAGTATCAGCAGCGAATCACGTTGCTCACCAGTGTAACCAATAGCGTTTGCCTGGGTATTTGCAGCTTGCCTGTTACGGCCATTTGCCATCTTAACCATCGTCACTCTAAAACTGTCGTTGGGTGATTTCAGGATCTTTATTTCGATGTTTTTTACAAATGCCGTATCCTCGTCCATCCCTTCAAACGGCTCTAACCTAAACCAATTGTTACGATTGAATTTGGTTGCTGGAGAATTAGTGGTCAGTTCCAGCTTTTTTACCCCCGGGTTAGTAAGATAAATAGCCTGTTCAGACATGTCGTTGATGCTTTTGAAATCCCTCGATACAGAAGCAATCAAAGAAATAAAGCAAAACCATCCTATTATCCAAAGACTGATAAAACTGAACCTTAATATTTTGCCGTTTGTTTTCATTTTTGCAAGGCGGCGTATGATGAAGGTGATAATACCTATTACAGGCACTGCGATGAAAAATAATAGGGTGCCCCAGGCAAAAAAGTTTTGCCATCCGTCATTCAGGACATAATCTTTCAGGGGGAAAATTCCGATAGAAAATATAGCCAGGGCAAATAGTGCTATCACCAGCATCAGGCTTACGAAACCGATGATGCAATAGGCAAATATTTTTATCAATAATATGATGATATCCCCAAGCGACCTGCTGGTACGCCTTGCCGCCGTCTTTACTTCTGCGCCCATTACTCTTCCCTTTTCTTCGGCGAACTCCTTTGCTTCCTGTCCAAATTTTTCTGCCCGTTGCTGTACGCCTTTCATTTCGCCCATCACTGAATTCTTAATTGAGTTCAGGTCAACTTTTTCTCCTTTCATTTCCAGCTTTTCCGCAGTATTGGTTGCTTCCGGAATTACCAGCCAGAGAATAATATACACGATCAGTGAACCGGGACTAAAAGAAAGGTTGATAAAATTTGGGAAATCCCAAAAACCCCAGTTGCTCCACCTGAATACAAAAGATAAAAACGGCAACAGGAACAATATCCTCGGTACCCAGGAGCTTACTCCGAAATAGCTGCCAATGCCGCTGCATACACCAGCTATTAATTTGTTATCCGGATCCCTGAATAATTTTTTACGGGTTCCGCCGATCTCTGTGGATGCGCTGCTTGGCACTGCTATCCACAATATCAGGTAGGCCAGCAGGCCGGTACCAAAAGCAAGGGATATCACTACGAAAATAATCCTTACTACTGTTGGATCCAGGTTAAAATAGTTTGCCAAACCTCCGCAGACACCACCGATCACCTTGTTATTCTCATTTCTGAATAAACGCTTGGATGTGCCTGCATTCGGCTGAAATTGCTCGTAACCTGTTGATTTTGGTTCATCCGCTTTTTTAGAAAATGTAGTGTTATCGTCAGCGTCTTCAAATTCTTCCGGCCTTCCCATACTTTTGATGATGGCATTTACATCATCATCAGTTATACAGGTTGCTCCTTTCTTTAATCTTTCCTGGAAAAGTTCGCCGATACGGCTTTCAATGTCGTTGATGATCTCTTCCTTACCTTCTTCATTTGAAAAATACCGGGATAGGCTATCTGTATAATTCTTAAGTAATTCAAAAGCTGATACTTCTATCGGCACTACTTGTCCGTGGAAGTTTATATTTATTACTTGTTTCATGGCTAAATGTGTTAGAATGTTCGCTAGTTGGTTGTTCCCAGAACAAAAATCATGGCTATACTTTTCTTATTCAGGGTTGTTGAAGTTGTTATTAATTGATTGATCCTGTTCCGCAGATAGCTCCTGTTCCGCTGTGTGTACCTGTTCCGCTTCTGATAGTGCTTTTACCGCATTTGCCAACTCATTCCAGGTGGCTTCCAGTTCTTTGTAAAAAGCGCCCCCTTTTTCTGTTAGTGAAAAATATTTACGGGGTGGGCCGCTGTTGCTTTCTATCCAGCGATAAGTGAGAAATTCTGCATTTTTTAACCTGGTAAGAAGTGGGTACAATGTTCCTTCAAGGATATTCAGGTTGGCTGTCCGCATCTTATCAATAATATCGGATGGGTAGGCCTCTCCCTGTTTGATCACCGAAAGAATACAGAACTCTAATACTCCTTTCCGCATCTGACTGGCTGTGTTATCAATGTTCATGGCGTCAATTTTTTAAAATTCATGGCTATACTTTAATTTAAGCGGTGAGTGAATGACTGCTGGTAAGAGGGAAATCCGGTGTTTCCAGACTTAGTTATTTTCATATACTATCGCTTTCTGACACAAAGATATAAACTTTTCAGTACTATGCAACACATAATACCATTTATTTTTTAGTAGTGGGTTGTAAATATTAATAGGTTTACTACAAAAGCCCCGTCTGTATTGAGTTAAGAGCTAAAATGCTAAATTTTAATAAAAATTCTATTGTGATGAGGGGTTACTAATCAGGATAAGTGGATATAAAATAAGAAGATTTAATCGTTTGACGATTTGGTGAGGCAATGATCAAAATTTGAAATCTGGTAGTAATCGTTAACGGTAAATATTATCCATGCGGTGAAGATAATATTTACACTAGCATCATAAATTATCGTTTTAATCGTTACCGTATAATATGCAAGTATAAATTACACAAGTATCAAATGATTATATGCAAGTTTGTTTAAGTTATGTATATTAAGGTCTCTTTACATAGTTACAGGATTATAATAAAATAATACCTTCGTCCTGCAATTACCCATAAATGGCAAATGAAGACTACAATTAGATTTTTGTTCAAAATTACCTTACCAAAATGCCTGGTTAACCGGTTTACACTGGCTTGCCTTATGCTATTTGCCATTGTTACTGCCAATGGGCAGGTAGGAATAGGTACGAAAACGCCAGACAGTAGTGCTGCGCTACATATATATGACACCGCCAGGGGCCTCCTGGTTCCCAGGGTCACTGCCCTGCAAAGAAATGCGATACATAATCCTGCTGAAGGTTTAATGGTATATCAGACAGACGTTCTGAATGGGTTCTGGTATTTTAGCAAGGGACAATGGAAAAATTTGGTGCCTGCGAACAATGGGGGTAAACAAACCATCGTGTTATCCGGGGATATAACCGACAGTGGCGCAGTAGCAAAAATCGCTGCGGAATATGGGGTCAATACGCAAGCAATCAGGATTGCATGGTGTAGCTACCTGACAACGGTAGACCTGTCGATGGTTACCAGCGCTATCGAAATTTCTATCTTTCAAAACAAACTTTTAAAAACTGTCAATTTAGGTGGATTGGTATCTGTGGAAGGTAATTTTCGGATACAATCCTGCCCCGCGCTCACCAGCGTAAAACTTACTTCCCTGGAGAAAATGTTGCAGGGCACAGCAGATTACACCTACCCGGCATTTATTATGAGTGCCTGCGGGATACAGGATCTGACATTTCCTGCCTTAAAAAATATGACGGGAGATTTTCGTATAGAATTAAGCGACAGCCTTAAGTCTCTTTCGTTTCCGGTACTGTCGAGTCAACTTGGTAACCTTCAACTCCAATATCTTAACAACCTTGTAACGGTTTCCTTTCCCGCGTTGTTGAATCAGTTTGGAAACATCAGGTTTAAATATAATAACAACCTTGCAACAGTTTCATTGCCGGTATTAAACAGGGTTGACAGCCTTTATTTTTTAAATCATCCAAAACTCCTTACTATTTCAGCTCCCGCATTGCAAAATGCAAAAACTTTAATTATTGACAATGCCCCTGTTAGGGTATTATCTTTTCCATCCCTGGACAGTGTCTATTCAAGCATTTCACTTCTTAATAATCTATACCTTCGTACAGCCTCCTTCCCAGCTCTAAATACAGCAGACATATCGGTTACTAACAACTCCAGCTTAACGGATTTTTCCGCCCCTGCTTTAAAAAATGGTTCTATTGGTTTTGGTGGAAACATTGTACTTCCTTCAATTTCGTTTAATTCACTTACCAGCGGATCAGTTAACGTTGTAGGCAACCTGGTATTAAACGCTGTTTCGCTTCCTGCACTCACACAACTGCTCTATCTTTCTATTTCAGATAATGGGAAGGCATTCAGTACGCTTGCCTTGCCACTGCTCACCAGTGCCCGATCCTTTACTGTGCAGAATAGCTCACATTTAAAGACTGTCTCTTTGCCGGCTTTAACTACCGTGGACAATTTTACGCTGTATTGTGATTCACTTACCAGTTTTTCTTCACCTGCTTTAACCACGGTGACAGAAGCGTTGAAGGTTTGGCCTGGCAGGCTTTCCAGCTTTTCTTTACCTGCTTTGAAAACAGCCGGTTATGTGGAAATTTATGCAGGGAACAGCGTAAACCCGACACCACTTATTACATCGGTTTCTTTCCCGGTTTTAACCGGCCTTACCTCCAAAATAACCACTATCATCCGAAATTTACCCATTACGTCGATTGATCTCGGTAATTTAACCAGCTTTGAAAACCCGGTAATATTACTTTTGGGTAATCTTCTTCCATCGTCACAGATCAATTACCTTTTAAATAAATTTGTAAGCATTACTCCGCCGCTTACGGGCAAACAGTTTTGGCTCAGCCAATCCGTTTCGGCTCCCCCAACCGGGCAGGGGATTGCTGACAAAGCAACCTTAATAGCAAGGGGCAATGATGTTCAAACAAATTAGTTTTCTTTTGCTAATTTTTAGACGTTGACCGTTCAATTGAAGTTGATTAGTTAGTTACAAAAATTATACTGAGCGAAGAGGGGCACCAAATATTTTGTTTTGCAAATGAAGCACCGCTTGCAGCAACGAGACAGACTCAATCTTTTATATTATAGACAAATAAATTTCTCCTCAATTTTTATTAATTTGCCAGCCTTGTTAAAGCTGAATAATATTATTTTCTCTCTAATATTGTTTTGAAAATGTTTGGCACATATATTTTAATATGAAAAGAATTTTATACTCAATAATAGCCACCCTTATCCTGGTTTCCTGTAAAACCAGCAAAGACTATTTATCGCGCAGCGACGAAGACAAAACCTTATATGATATCGTTAAGAGATTGAATAAAAGCAGTGAAGATGAGAATGCTACAAAAGCGTTGGCGGAAGTTTATCAACAAGCCCAGCAGCGCCACCTGAAAAAAATCACCACTTATAACGCTTACAAAGACATAAGTAGGTGGGATAAATTATACAATGAATATAGTATCCTGCAAAGTATGTATGAAGCGATCGAAAATTCCGGGCCGGCCAGCCGCCTGGTGACGCCCAAAAGCTTTCAAAATGAGATCACTGGTATACAACAATCAGCCGCGGAAGAATATTACCGGCTGGGAGATAGTTATCTTAATACCAACACCAGGGACAACGCGAAAAAAGCTTACACTGCTTTCAAAAAAACCGGCAGCTGGATAAAGGATTATAAAGACAGTAAGGCGAAAATGGATGAGGCTTACAACAGCAGCATCGTTATTGTTGTGATCAATCCAATACAGGATAATTCATTTTTTGCCAATACCGGTTGGGGAAGTACCGGGTACAATTACAGCAATGAATATTTTCAGCAAAACCTGGTCCGGGACCTGGGCGGAAGATTTGCAAGCCGTTACCCTGCCAGGTTTTACACGGACCTGGAAGCTGGAAGAGACAATATAGAGCCCGACTGGGTAGTGGACCTTACTCTTCGCAACATGGATATACCAAGACCCGCATTATACAATTACAGCAGGAACGCAAGTAAAAAAATCGAGATTGGCAAAGACACGTCGGGAAAACCAATCTATAAAACGGTGTTTGCGAAGCTGAATATTCAAAAGCAATCTTTTAGTGCACGCGCGCAAATGGATATAAATATAATAGACATTCATACCCGGGCAAATATTGGCTACAATACTTACAACGATACCTACTATTGGCAGGAAGAAGTGGCAACCTATTCAGGCGACAGGCGGGCACTAAGCGACAATGACTGGGCGCTGGTAAATAATAATTTCAATTTGCCCGGCAGGGAAGAAATTTTGAACCGGCTTTACCGTAATATCTATCCAAAGGTAAAAAACCAGATTAGTGATGAAGTGAACTGGTAGAAATTGCCTGGGCAATTAATTCAGCAACTAACTGTAGCACAGATTTGCCTTTACTTAAAGATATTGTAAACCAGCCAACTCATTAAGTAAGCAAGTCCGGTCATATACACCAACTGGATCGCCGGCCATTTCCAGCTACGGGTTTCGCGTTTTACTACCGCTAATGTACTCATGCATTGCATGGCCAGTACGTAAAAAACCAGCAGGGACATACCAGTTGCCAGGTTATACACTTTAGTACCATCGGACCTTACCGCCGATGCCATCTTTTGCCGGAGTGTATTATTATTTTCATCTGCATCATCGCCTACGCTATATAAAGTTGCCATTGTGCCGACAAAAACTTCCCTGGCTGCCAGGGAGGTGATGAGTGCGATCCCTATTTTCCAATCGTACCCAAGTGGCCGGATGGCTGGCTCGATTGCTTTCCCCAATGTACCGGCAAATGAATTTTGCAATAATTCGGTTTTGCGCTGTTTATTTAATTCAATTTGCTGATCCGGGTTATTCTTTACAAGTTGCTCATACTTAGAGGAAACAGCGGCCATTTTCTTTGATGGACCGTAGGTACTCAAAACCCATAACAGCAGGCTGATCACCATAATTATCTTACCCGCCTGGAAAACAAATATTTTTGCTTTCTCCACCATCGTTGTTAATGCGTTCTTCCATCGCGGACTGCGATAAACAGGTAGTTCCAAAATAAAAAAACTTCTTTCCCTGATATCGATGAACCAGCGCATCACAAAGGAAACAATGAGTGCCATTACCGTTCCGAGTAAATACAAGCCCATCATCACCAGGCCCTGTACACTTATAAAACCTAAATACAATTTAGATGGTATCACCAATGCGATGAGGATGGTATACACCGGCAGCCTGGCGCTGCAACTCATTAATGGTGTCACCATAATTGTTAGCAAACGCTCTTTGCGGTTTTCAATGTTCCTTGCACTCATAATGGCAGGCACGGCGCACGCGAGCCCACTGATCATCGGCATTACACTTTTACCGTTCAAGCCTACTTTGCGCATCAGTTTATCAGTTAAAAAGCTGATCCGGGCCATATAGCCTGTATCTTCCAGCAAAGTGATTAACCCGAAAAGGATCA
>JBDSLD010000196.1:0-11091 GCA_039916545.1 Ferruginibacter sp. | reverse complement strand
CGACTGCATACCAGATTTCTTATGACATTGTTATTCGAGCCCTTTAATTACATTAAAAATAAATAAATGTATTATTTAAATTCAATTTCAATGTTATAAAACCACATTTTCTTAAAAATCCTGAAATTTAATATCGATATTAAGCTTTTGTTAATAATTTTATGTCCAAACTAACAATATATGAGGCTCCCCAAACTAACCAAAGCATTTATTGCTTTTATGGTAAGCATTACCAGTTTACAAATTAATGCACAGGTAACTACCTCCACGATCAGTGGTACCGTAACAGGAGCAGATGGCAAGGCATTGTCTGCCGCTACCGTTCAGATCTCCTATCCGGACGCCGGCATCAACAAGACAACGACCACCCAAAGCAATGGTAGCTACCTGGTACCCAATCTAAGAGTTGGAGGGCCTTACAAAGTAACGGTAACGTTTACCGGCTTCCAGGAAAAGACCGAGAACGATATCCAGCTTGAACTGGGTCAGAATACCTCCATCGATTTTAAATTAGAAACTACTTCTGTGAGCCTCCAGGCAGTGGTGGTTACCGGCAGGTCAAAAATATTTGACAATCAACGTACCGGTGCGTCTACCAATATCAGTTCGCGCCAACTGAGGCAATTGCCTACCATCTCAAGGTCTGCAGATGATTTCACCAGGTTGACGCCTTCGGCTTCCGCTACCTATAACGGTACATCCTTCGCCGGCAGAAACGGCCAGTACAATAACTATTCTTTGGACGGTGCTGTTTTCAATAACCCATTTGGATTAGATGCACCAACACCCGGCGGACAAACAAGCGCACAGCCCATCTCATTGGACGCGATCGACCAGATACAGGTGAACGTGGCTCCCTACGACGTGACACAGGCAGGCTTTACCGGTGCGGGTATCAACACCGTAACAAAATCCGGTACCAATACATTTGCCGGTACCGTATATGGGTTCTACCGCAACCAGGGCCTGACCGGTAAAAAAGTAGATGGTAATAAGATCTCTGTTCCGGACCTTACCCAGTTGCAGGCTGGCTTTTCATTAGGTGGCGCCATAAAAAAGAGCAAACTTTTTTACTTCGTAAATTTTGAGACGGAACAAAGAGAAGATGCTGCAAGCAGTTATGTTGCCAGGAACAGTACAAATGCAGGGAATACCAATACTTCGAGGGTGCTGGAATCAGACCTGCTGGCAGTAAGCTCAATTTTAAAAAGCAAATTTGGATATGAAACTGGTCCTTACCAGGGCTATAATTTAAAACAAACAAACTACAAATGGCTGGGAAAACTTGATTGGGTAATCAGTGACAATCATAGCCTTTCCATCACTTACAACGGTCTGCAGGCGACAAAGGAAAAACCCGCCCATCCAAATGCGATCCGTCGCAGAGGGCCGGATTACACTACTATGCAATTCAAAAACTCCGGATACGAAATTGAAAATAAACTACAGTCTTTTGGAGCAGAACTGAAATCGAGTTTCGGTAGCAAATTTGCCAATAAATTAAGGGCTGTTTACAGTACTTTCCGCGACAAACGCAATCCTTCTTCCACTCCATTCCCTGTGCTGAACATCACGAAATACGGTACTATGTATATCGTGGCAGGTCATGAGCCATTTTCTATTAACAACCGGCTCAACCAGGACGCGTTGCAACTCACAGATAATTTCAACATCATCTTACCAAAACACACCCTTACCATTGGGACTTCTTATGAGTCGTTCAAATTTGCCAACTCCTTTAACCTGACCGGTTATGGCGCTACCTTATTCAGCGACGCGGATATCCAGGTGTTCAAAGACAGCGTTCCCGCAAGCGGCGCTTACGTTTTTGGAGCCTATCCGTTGGATGTGGATGTTGCAGGAGCAACGGCTGCGGGCAAAACAAATAAATGGACCTGGTATGATATTACGGTTGCACAATATTCCCTGTATTTGCAGGATGAATGGAAAGCGACTGATAATTTTCGTTTGACTTATGGTTTACGCATGGACATCCCGCTGTATATGAATTCAAAATTTATACAGCCTGACGGTACCACCGATTCTCCAACCCTGCCTAATAATGATAACCTGACTTTATTCGACGAACATGGACAACCGGTCAGTAACGGTGTTGGAAAGCAATTGGACAATACAAAACTTCCTTCTTCTAAACCCTTATTTTCTCCACGTGTTGGCTTCAACTGGGATGTTAAGGGAGATAAGTCATTCCAGTTAAGAGGTGGATCAGGGTTATTTACCGGCCGCTTTCCGTTTGTATGGGTGGGCAACCATATCGGTAATCCCTATTCCTCCTTCTATTGTGCCACTGCAGACAATTTTAAATGGCCACAAATATGGCGCACCAATATCGGGACCGATATCAAAGCCGGCGCCAGCACTGTTTTCACTGTGGATGTAGCCTTCTCAAAAGATGTCAATGCCATGATGGTACGCAACTATGCATTGGGTACGCCAACCGGTTCGCTGAACAGCGGCATCGGTGATACAAGAGCCGTTTACGCTGCAACTGATAAAGGTGCCACCAATGCCTATATCTTTACCAATACTAAAGCTGGCTACCAGTTTAACAGCAGCTTTTCCGTCCAAAAAACATTTACCAATAACTTGTTCTTAACTGCTTCTTACAACTATCTTGTTGCAACGGATGCCAGTTCCATTTCGGCTGAAATAAGCAGTGATGCATTCGACCGCAATCCTGTGTTAAACAATTCGAATGAAGCGATCAATAGCCGTTCCTTATACGGAAATGCCCATCGCTTTGTGTTGGCTGGTATTAAGAAATTCAATTATGGTAAAGGCAAGTATGCAACAACAGTTTCGTTGTTCGGTAACTGGACAAGTGGTAACCGTTTTGCCTACGTGTACGGTGGTGATATCAACAATGATGGAACCGCTACCAATGATTTAATGTATGTCCCAAAAAGCAGCGAAATAGATAAAATGACCTTTGAGGCTTTAACGGATGTAAACGGCGTCGTTCAAAACCAGGCTGCACAAAGAACAGCTTACAAGAATTTCATCGAGCAGGATAAATACCTGAAAAGCAGGCGCGGTATGTACACTGAAAAGTATGCTGGTGAAACCCCCTGGTTTAGCCAGGTTGATATGAGGATTTTGCAGGATTTTAATTTTACCATGGGTAAAAAAACCAATACGGTACAGGTAAGCCTGGACATTATTAATGTAGGCAACCTGATCAGCAGTAAATGGGGTGTTCGCAAATACGCCAGCGCTTCCGGCTACTTCCAGCCAATTTCCTACAAGGGCGCCGGGGTTTACCAGTTTGACCCGTCAATGACCGAAACCTTTATTGCAAGCCCGGATCTTCCTTCCCGCTGGCAGATGCAGTTTGGTTTGAGGTATATTTTTTAATGCATAAGAAATTTTTATAAAAAAACAGGTAACTAAAAATTACCTGTTTTTTTATTTGTTTACAGAGCAGATATCTCTATTCTTAAAATATATCGCTTTTGGATGGATTACTTCGGTTGTTGGTCGGAGACACAACAACGGCGGGCTGAGTAGGGAACAGGTTTTTAACTGCGTTTGTCCACCAGCTTTCTTTTCGCAGCCCTCACAGGTTTTTGAGCCTGTGAGGGCTTGCCAATAGTATTTGAATCGATCACCTGGGCTAGCAACATGCATTAACGCGCACCAGGCGGGCAATTTGCCCTTAAGTAATTAGTGTATAATGTAGCCATATGCTCCCGTGTACCCGCACCTTCCGATATACTGTGCGTACGATTGGGATAAGGCATGAACTGGAACTGCTTGTTATATTTTATCAACTCATTCAGCAACAATTCGGCATTGCTGTAATGCACATTATCATCCCCCGTTCCATGTATGTACAACAAATTACCCTTCAGGTTTTTAGCATAAGTAATAGGTGATCCCTTTATGAAATCCTCCCTGTTCTCCTGCGGTAAACCCATGTATCTTTCCTGGTAAACATTGTCATAAGAAAGCTGGTTACCCACAGCCGCTACTGCAATGCCCGTTTTATAAATTTCCGGGTATTGAAACATCAGGTTCAACGTGGCAGAACCTCCGCCACTCCAGCCCCAAACGGCTACCCGGCTTTTATCAGTGTAAGGCCGCTTTAATATTTCCTCAGCCGCCAGGGCCTGGTCCCTGATATTTACCAGTCCGATCTTGCGGTATACAGATTTGCGCCATGCCCTGCCCTTAGGTACGGGCGTACCGCGGTTATCGATAGAAATATAAATGTACCCGTCTTGGGACATGTTACCCCGGTAAAGCGAATTCTCTGCAACCCCATATTCGTCTTTTACATTTTGCCCCCAGGGCTCTGTGTAAACATAAAATACAACCGGGTATTTTTTAGCAGGATCAAAGTTTTCGGGCTTCTTCATCCAGGCATCCATTTCTACGCCCTCGGTAGTTTTTACTTTAAAAAATTCAATGCCAGATGCCGATTTATCAGCTTGTGCCACTACTGTATTTACCGGGCTTTCTCCGCCAACGCCTTTATGACCGGCCAGGATGACCCACTCGCTGGAGGGCTGCGTGTAATAATTTGAAAAACTGTGAAAAGCGAATTTTGCATCAGGAGAAATTTTATAGTCATGGGTTCCCTGCTGGTTGGCCGGCGAAACTAATTCCGCAGTTCCTTTACCATCCAGTTTGACCCGGTACAAATATTTTTGAGTGGCATTTGTAGGAGATGCCATAAAATAAACATATCCACCTTTTTCATCAACACAGGAAATATTCATTACATCATAATTGCCGGTTGTCACCAATGTTTCCTTTTTACCATCCCGGCTGATCCGGTACAAATGCCGCCAGCCATCTTTCTCGCTCGCCCATAAAAATTCCCTGCCATTATTTAACCAATCCCAACCCCCATTTGCATAGTCTTCATCCCATAACGGAAGTATATCGATCCAGGCAGAATCCTTCTCTGTATAAATGCTCTCCGAAGTTCCTGTGGCTACATTGCACAGCATCAGCTTGCTTTCGTTTTGTTTGCGGTTGAGGTGCTGGATAATAAGTTCATTACTATTGGAAGCCCACTCCATCCTCGGCACGTATGACTGCAAAACCGGATCGGTAGGGATATTCATCCAGGTTATCTTCGCTGTTGTAACATCGACTACACCAATTTTATAAGGGGAAGGAGTTTCTCCTGCAACGGGGTATTCGACAGGAACTACCTTAGGATACACCGAATCCGTGGTGTTCAGCATCTCGTAATCCTTTGTATTTTTTGCGTCGATCTGCCAGTAAGCTATCTGCCTGCCGTCCGGGCTCCAGCGAAACCCATCCCGGCAAAAAAACTCTTCTTCATACACCCAGTCGAATGTGCCATTGATGAGTTTTCGTGTACCATCAAACGTTAGTTGGGTAATGGTGCCGGAAGTTATGTCTTCTACAAATAAATTGTGTTCACTTACATACGCGGCCTTTTTACCGTCCGGGGAAAACTTCGCATACATCAGCGACTGCGACGGCTTGCCTTTTCCTAATTGCGTAAGTTTATTGGAAGCGATGTCCAATACCCAGTAATCGCCCCTGGTATTGTACCGCCATACTTTTGCTGTGTGGGTAAACACCAGTAGTTTGCCGTTGTCATTACTGAATGCAAAGGAGGCAGGGTTCAATGCATTGCCAGACGGAGTAGTTAACTGCGAATTACTGATCACGGCAGTTTCCGCGCCGGTTTTAATATCGGTTTTAACTATACTACCTTCTTTTGTAGTATAGAGGGCATTGCCGTCTTTGGTCCATTGGTCAGCGGGATGAAACTGTGCAACTCCAAGTTGGGTAACGCTGACAAAAACGATCAATAAGTAAAATCCGGATTTTTTAAAATGCATATACTTTTTTTGAGAAATCTAAATTAAGGAAATAGCGCTTGCAGTTGACACTATAAAAAGAAAAGCATTTAATTTTACCAAATGGAAACAGAAAAACTCCGCATCGATAAATACCTGTGGGCCATCAGGCTTTTTAAAACCAGGAGCCAGGCGGCAGATGCGTGTGACAAGAGCAAAGTGAAATTAAACGGTGACAATGTAAAAGCTGCCAAAGCAGTGAATATAGGCGATGAATACGAGGTGAAAACAGAAGCCAAGCGATGGGTGATAAAGATAACCGGCTTATTGGATCACCGGGTACAATATAGTGAAGCGATCAAATATTATACGGATATTACGCCGGCGGAAGAATTGGACCGCATCCAGTTCCAGGCGGCATCTTTCCATACCGGGAAACGAATGAGCAAGGTGGGAAGGCCGACGAAAAAAGACAAACGCGACCTGGAAGGCTTTATGGACGGGCCCGGGGTGTAAGGAGTTTTTTGCCACAAGAATTTGCACGAATGAGTTTTTAAGATTACCTGTTATTGCATTAAACAGTCATTTCTGGGTGAGTCAGCCCCAAAGGGTAATTCACCCAGAAATGACTGCCTGCGGTAAAAGTTTTGTTATCGTATCTTCCTCTTTGATTAATAAACCGCCCCTTCAGTGGGTCAGCCATGAAAATTGATATCATATCTGTTGTGCCGGATCTGCTGCAAAGCCCCTTTGATCATTCTATTATGAAACGGGCGAGGGATAAGGGATTGCTGGAAGTAAACCTTGTTAACCTGAGAGATCACACCACCTATGCAAGGGCACAGGTAGATGATTACCAGTTTGGCGGTGGCGCCGGCATGGTAATGATGATAGAACCGCTCGTAAATGCGATCGAGAGTCTACAAAAAACAACGACTTATGATGAAGTGATCTTCTTAACACCTGACGGTGAAACATTCAATCAAAAGATGGCCAATCACTTCTCCCTAAAAAATAATCTCCTGCTTATTTGCGGTCACTACAAGGGCATTGACCAGCGGATCAGGGACCATTTTATCACCAAAGAAATTTCAATCGGTGACTATGTGTTAAGCGGGGGGGAACTGGCGGCAGCCGTGCTGGTAGACGCCATCGGCAGGTTGATACCCGGCGTGTTAAATGATGAAACCTCGGCTTTGACAGATTCCTTCCAGGATAATTTGCTGGCTCCGCCGGTTTATACCAGGCCCGAAACTTTCAGGGAATGGAAGGTGCCTGCCATTTTAATGAGTGGTAACCATGCAAAGATCGATCAATGGCGGATGGAGCAAAGCTTACAAAGAACAAAGGACAAAAGGCCGGATCTGCTGGAAGATGACGAGCAAAATGCCTAAAATGAGATCTCAGTTGCTCAGTTTTTAAACTACCTGTTTACGGAACCTGCATACCTGTTTGGGACAAATGTTTTTGATCCCGGAAAAAAAGTGTGGAAACACTTGCATATTAAAAAAAATAACTCAATTTTTGGAACGCTTATAGAATATTCAGTCTGCTGTAGATCAGTTGATTAAATGAATCACATTCATCAGCGCAGTTCAGTAACCATGAACCATCTATTTATTAAATCAAATTTCCTTTTTATATGCTTAAAAACTCATTCCGCACCCGTAAGATCATCCCTGTTTGGTTAATATCGATAACCTTTCTTTTCAGCAGCTGCTATACTTACCGGGTAGCAACCCAGGCACAGTCGGGAGCAGAAGCCTCAAAAGCTGTAACTGCTCACTCCTTTTTTTGGGGCCTCGTACAAAAGCCAAAAGATTTTATTCATACACCTGTTTGCGATTCGTTGGGAGTAAACGGTATGGCCGAAGTTACCGTTAAGACCAATTTCGGCTACGCCTTGATTACCGTGGTGACGTTAGGTATCTGGAGCCCAATGAAAATCCAGTGGAACTGTAGTAAACTTTCAAAAAAAACCGGCACCTTATAAAATTTTATAGTATGAAACTAATTCCAACCGGCACCAGGCAATGGGAAAATAAGCACGAAACTTTTAAGGAAAAAATCAAGGAATTATACATTGCGGCAAATGAGCCGAACCTTGATGCGCTGGAAGGTTACAACGATTGTACAAGGGGGTTTCAAAACAAGTTACGCGAAGCGATACAAACGAACACACCGTTCCGGTCACTGGGCGGCGCCTGGTCTTTTACCAAAGTTGCCACGGCAAAAAACGGTATCATGCTGGATACCAAGCAACTCAACCTATCTTTTAACCTTTCGGAAGAAAGCGTTGTCCCGTCTTACACAGGCGATATAAAAAAATTGTTGTTTGCCCAATGCGGGAACAGTGTGTGGGAGCTTCATAAAGAACTTGTTCCTAAGAAACTTTCGCTAAAAACATGTGGCGCCAGTAACGGACAAACCATTGTAGGCGCCATGGCCACCGGTGCCCATGGCTCGGCATTTGATTTTGGCGCGGTGCAGGATTTTATTGTAGGCATGCACCTGATAGTTAGTCCGGACCGGCATATCTGGCTGGAAAGCAAATCATCCCCGGTTGTATCGGCTTCTTTTATTGAAAAGCTGGAAACAGAACTCGTGCAGGATGACGACCTGTTCAACGCCGCCCTGGTAAGTTTTGGAAGTTTTGGCATCATTCACGGCGTAATGATCGAAACAGAAGACATCTTCCTGCTGGAAACATATATGAGGAAAATGCCTTATGATGAGGTACTGAAAAATTTAATGACAACACTTGATTTTAGCAATGCCACCCTGCCCTGCGGCAATGAAAGGCCATATCACTTTTCTGTAATCATCAATCCTTATGACCTTCCCGGTGGTGCGTATGTATCTTCTTTTTATAAACGGCCATACCGCGAAGATTACCCGAAACCGGTACCTAACGAGGCGGG
This sequence comes from Ferruginibacter sp., assembly GCA_039916545.1. Lineage (GTDB taxonomy): Bacteria > Bacteroidota > Bacteroidia > Chitinophagales > Chitinophagaceae > Ferruginibacter. Next base: position 2,366 of record JBDSLD010000196.1, on the reverse strand, counting down.
TATTGGCCCAGGCGACGATGCGCCTTGTTTTATTGGAAAGATCACCAAGATCGTTCCGGCCCTGGTGCCCGTTATTGTAACTAAATTACTGGCAGGCGCGCTAACACCTTTCGAAAAACAGTTTGGGACGATGGGTGAAATATTTAATAATAATACGCTTCATGGTAAATTGGCCAGTGCAGCCATCGGTATCTCGCTTGACCAGGTGACCCGGGTTACAGAGATCCTGTTTGAGCTCAATGAAACGGAGGGCCCTTTTCCCGGGTTGTTTGCTTACCGTTTCGTTAAAAAGTCAAAAGCCAGCTTCGGATTTACGCATTTTGATTTCACCTGTGTGCTTGAATTAGATGCTGCCCCATCCAAAATCACGAGTAATTTCTACACAGCGGTTTGGAACAGGCTTGACCAGGAGCAGATACCTTTTACTTTTCACTGGGGTAAAATGAATGAATTAAATTTCGACCGGATAACACGTGGATATGGCACAGACACCGATGTATGGATAGCAGCAAGGAATAAACTATTGGACGCGGACGGGATGAAAGTTTTTACAAATTCCCTGTTAAGCGAATGGGGTTTGGATAAGGTGGTTTAGATGTTATGCGCCGTAACCATTACCTGATGCCTTTTTGCGGAAAGGAATAAATTAAATTTCGCAAATATTTTGTGGATTAAGCATGCAATACTATCTTTGCCGTCCGAAAATAATGGCGCGTTGGTCAAGGGGTTAAGACGCCTCCCTTTCACGGAGGAATCACGGGTTCGAATCCCGTACGTGCTACAAAATTTATACGCCTTTCTGTAATGGAAGGCTTTTTTTATGCTGACTATTTATGTTATACAAAGTATTACTACTATCGCAACGGTGAATCACGGGTTCCCTGTCTGCCTGACGCAGCCAGGCAGGGAATCCCGTACGTGCTACAAAATTTATACGCCTTTCATTGCAGAAAGGCTTTTTTATGGTTAGGTAGAGTCTTGAAGGACCTTCCGAATCTCGAAGACATGAGATTAGTTCCGTGATAAAATAAAACCGTACCAGCCCTGGAGGGTGTAATATCTACGACCTATTTACCCTGTTTATTACCATGGCATCATGAGACAATGCAGTTCGCCCGTTCAGAGCTAAGGCAGGGTGGCATTATTTCACAGGAATAAAACCTGTGCAAAGATATGTCGCCCTACCAGCTTGACATAAGTGTGAGTTACTCTGGCATCGTGTTTTTCACCGCTCTTTGCCTCGCTGGAACTTAGGAGAATCTTACTATCAAACCACTTTTAAAATCTACCCATTCGATACTAAACTACCCGCTTCAAATTTCCAAACGCTTCACCAGCCATGGCAGACTCAACCCCTGCCCTATCAGGGTAAATAATACTACTACCACAGAAATAAAAATAATGGCGTTGCGCTCTGGGAACGGGCTTCCATCCGCTAACTCTACCGGCAGACCAATTGCAATGGCCAACGACACAATTCCTCTCATTCCTGACCAACTAATGATCAGGCTGTTTTTAAAATCTAATAGGGCATGTTCCGTTATTCTACCTTTGCCCTTTTGAAACCCTTTTTGAAGATTGATCTTTTGTAAAAAAACCCGCGCCATACGCAGTAGCAAAGTGATAACAGTTATTATAAATGCATATCCTATGTAAGGAAGGATCCGGTAGCTGTCTATCTTATTGATAACATAAGGGAACTGGAGCCCTATCAAAATAAAGATCAACCCGTTTAAAAGGAAAATAATTATATTCCAAAACTATTTCGATTCATTTTTTAAACTATCCGGAAATATCTTATTACTAAAGCGGGCAATGCTTAGGCCAAGAATGACCACCGCAATAACGCCTGAAACATGAAACTGCTCTGCAATAAGATATGTGACAAAAGGCATCAGCAACATAAAGCTGATCGTAGCTAAACTGTTTCGATGTATTCCCTGGATAATTGATGCCAGCACTTTACCCATTATAAATCCTACTAGAAATCCCCCACTAATGAGCAATAAAAATTCAATAGAAGCCCTCCAGAATACAAACGCTGTACCCGTGACTGCTGCAACCGCAAACCGGTAAGCTACCAGGGCGGAAGCATCGTTTACGAGGCTTTCACCTTCCAGTATCGTATTCGTTTTGTGTGACAATCCCAGGCCTTTTGTGATACTCATGGCTGCAACAGCATCTGTTGCGGATAATATCGCGCCCAGTACAAAAGACAGCGGCCTGGTCATTCCAGGTATATTAATCGTTTAGTCATTTAAGTCTTACAAATTCTCTACGCTGCATATCTGATATGGCTTGCATGAAAATATTTTTGCACTTGCTTTTTATCATTTTTTCTTTTATGCATAAAATCTTCAACATTA
>JBDSLD010000195.1:0-28061 GCA_039916545.1 Ferruginibacter sp. | reverse complement strand
TCGACGAGCTGATCGCGGTAATCCAACGCCTCCTGGAAATTGTGCCCCGTATCGATGTGTACCAACGGAAATGGGAATTTGCCGGGTCGAAATGCCTTTAGTGCAAGATGAACCAACACGATAGAATCTTTTCCTCCCGAAAATAATAAAGCCGGGCGTTCAAACTGGCCGGCAACTTCGCGGAAAATATGAATGGATTCTGATTCCAGCTGGTCCAGGTAATCTAATCGCCTGTAAGAACCGCTTTTTTCGCCTGACGGAGAATTTTGTTGATACTGTGGACCTATATGTTCGTTGATCATTAATATTTTATTTTTTATCCGCCTGTTATGTTTTAGTTACCCGCCAGTTCAGCGGTATCTTCAAAAGTTTCCCTGTGATTGTCATCGGCCGCATTGACATCGTGTACGTGCAGGCCGCATTCCTTTTTATCTGCATCTTCCCACCACCACCTGCCGGCCCGGAAATCCTCTCCCGGCCTGATGGCCCTGGTACATGGGGCACAACCAATACTTACAAAACCACGGTCGTGCAAAGGATTGTAAGGAACCCGGTTCTTTTGTATGTAATTTTTAACATCGGCTGTTGTCCAATGGAGAATCGGATGGTATTTGATCACCTGGTTAGCTTCGTCCCACTCAAGTATGGGCAGGTTCTGCCGGTCGGGTGAATGTTCCGCCCTTAAGCCTGTTATCCAAATTGCATTACCTGCTAAAGCTCTTCTTAACGGTTCTACTTTGCGGATAAAGCAACAACCTTTCCTGTTTTCTACAGATTCATAAAAAGAATTAGGCCCTTTTTCTTCGATAAAATCCTGCAGGGAATCCTGGTTTGGGTAATAGGCTTTGATATGGGTTTGATAGGCTGCGTTCGTACTGCTCCAGACGGAGTACGTTTCAGCAAACATCCTTCCGGTATCAAGGGTAAATATTTTTATAGGTAACTGGTTACTTAATATTTCATGCGTGATCGCCTGGTCCTCGAAACTAAAGCTGGAAGAGAAGGTAACCTGCCCGGGAAACTGATCAGTTAAAATTTTTAAAAACGCGCTAATGCTTAGTCCATCTGACTGTTGGAGTAATTGATCGATTGTATGCTGTGTATTGTTCATTGTATAAGAAAATAAAAAATGGTAAAATAGTCTGCAAAAAATTTAGCCAAAAGTTAGATTCTTAGCAGCAATAAATAGTTAAGCCGCTACACCTGAACATACAATCATTGAAGGAAACAGGAGCCATATAATTGTACAAGTCTATAGTTTTAGTGGACAAATATAGTACTCAAAAGCGACTTGGACAATTTTTTTTATTATTTAGGTTGTATGCTGTTCAGTAAAAAAGTAGGTACCCGGGAGTTTAACAGATTTTTGGTGATAGTGACCAAGATTTTACAAAACGATTTAATACTATTGATAATATGATGAAACTGTAACTGCGCTGCTATGAGCTCTTGTTACGGATCAATTTATATATCTTAATCGCGCTCATCAATAAGACAGCAAAAAGCAGCAGTCCGGCTATCCCCCAAAACCAGCTCATATTTTGCTTAACGGTTACCAGCATAACGATTGCGATCAGCAGGATCGTAGCGACTTCGTTCCAGATACGGAGTTGGTTTGACGTAAATCTAAAAACGCCCTTCATCTCGTCCTTGTATAATTTTTGCAGGGTGAAATGGTAAGCGTACAAAGCAGCAACAAACCCAAGTTTTATCCATAGCCATTGTGGCATCGGGTTAAAATACGAGGCCATCCAGCTACCAAAAATAAGTGTTAAAACAGCTGAGGGCCAGGTAATGCCCAGCCAGAGGCGCCGGATCATGATAGAGAATTGGGCCGTCAATATTTTCTTTTCAATATCATCCTTTGTCTGCGCCTCGGTGTTGTAAATGAATAGCCGCACAATATAAAACATACCGCTAAACCAGGTAACGATGAAGATAATGTGAAGGGATTTTATGTAAAGGAACATTTGATAAGTGATGAGTAATGAATGATCAGTGTAGCAGTCGGCTGTTGTAAATTATACAAAGTTGTAAGAAATTATTCAAAAAAGTATATATGGCTTTTTATCAAGTTTATCACTTTGGACTGACCTCACCCCGCCCTCTTCACAGGCAGGCGGAACCTTACTCCAGGCATGTTAGTTTTTTTAATCGCTTAATTAAAAGAAACACTCCTCATTCCTCAGAAAACTCATTCACCCACCCTTTCAAAACATCTACCCACAATGGATTTGTATTGAGGCACGGGATCATTGTGTAAGTTTCGCCACCGGCCTGCATAAAAGATGCCCTGCCACGTTCGTCAATTTCTTCCAGTGTTTCCAGGCAATCGCTTACAAAGGCGGGGCACAATATCAGTAACTTTTTTATGCCTTCTTTGGGCATTTCTTCCAATCGTATATCGGTAAAAGGTTCCAGCCAGCCTTTTCCTAAACGGGATTGAAAGGCGATACTGTGTTTATCTTTCGCCACATTCAGCTGTTGCATTACCAGCCGGGTGGTGATAAAAACCTGGTGACGGTAACAGTGCGCATGCGCAGGCGAGGCTACATTACAACAGTCTGCCGATTTCAGGCAATGGCTTCCGGTGATGTCACTTTTCCTGATATGACGACCGGGCACACCATGATAACTAAACAGGATATGGTCGTATTCTTGTTCAAGATAGGGCCGGATGTTTTCTGCCAAGGCATTGATATAGCCACTGTCATTGTAAAATGGCTCCTGGAAAATAAGCTTGAATGGATACTTGTTTTTTGTATGTATTTCTTTGGCGTATTCCACCGCGGTTTCAAAAGACGACATCGCATAATGCGGGTAGAGCGGTATCGCCAGTACTTCGTCAAGCGAGGGATCAGCTTTCAATAATTTGTCGAAAGCACCTGCCATAGTCGGGTTGCCATACCGCATGGCAATCTCCACCGGAACATCTACCTGCTGCTGCAAAGCTTTTTGTAATTGTTTGGTTAACACCACCAGCGGGGAACCTTCTTTGGTCCAGATTGTTTCGTAAGCTGCCGCTGATTTAGGTGCGCGGAAAGGGACAATGATCCCTTTGATCAATAAATACCTGGCCAGCCACGGGATATCGATCACCCTTTCATCCATTAAGAATTGCTTCAAATACCTGCTGACATCTTTGACATCGGTGGAATCAGGCGATCCCAGGTTCATTAATACTATTCCCGTTTTTTTAGCCATAAAATTTTATGATTTGCAAATGTAACCACTGGAAGGTAAAACTTGTTCAATCTGGTAGCTAATATTGCGCCCCGCAAGTTTAAAAAAAATCTTATTAAAATATATGATTGCACTCCGATCTTAATATGATACACCTCATACAGCAAAATGACAATCTGATGACATTGAAATTAGTTTTACTACAATTCCACAAGTATTTTTGCAATGAATTTATTCAATCACTATTTCCTGATGCTCGGATACAAACTAACAGATTTATCAACATTTTTTATAGCGGGAATCAATTATAAAAAGACTGACGCCAATTTAAGAGGGCGTTACGCTATCAATAGTGATCAATATACCACTTTACTTTCGCTGGCTCCCCTTTACGGCGTGAAGGAATTTTTCGTTCTTTCTACCTGTAACCGCACCGAAATCTATGGCTTTGCGGACAGTGCCTCCAGTTTATCCGCTTTACTTTGCACGCAAACACAAGGCGGCCATGACACGTTCAGCAGGATAGCTTATTTGAAAAAAGGAAATGATGCCATTGACCATCTTTTTAGTGTAGCTGCCGGCCTGGATTCGCAGATACTGGGTGATTATGAAATTGTGGGCCAGCTCAGGCAGGCGGTAAAATTTTCTAAAGATCAACACTTTATCGGCGCTTATATGGAAAGGTTGATGAATGCGGTACTGCAATCTTCCAAGCTGATCAGGACCACTACCGCTTTGAGCGGCGGTACCGTTTCTGTTTCTTTTGCGGCCATTCAGTACATTAAAGAAAAGATCACCAATATAAAAGGGAAAAAGATCCTGTTATTGGGCACTGGCAAGATTGGCCGGAATACCTGTAAGAACCTGGTTGACTACCTGGAAACAAACAATATCACCCTCATTAACAGGACCGAAGAAAAGGCAGCAAAACTTGCTACTGAATTAGGCCTGAATTATGCTTCAATAGATGATTTGCCGGAATACATACGTCAGTCAGACATTATACTGGTAGCTACCAATGCCGCTGAACCAGTTATCCTGACCTCGCATGTTGCCGATGGAGGCGATAAACTGATCATCGACCTTTCCATTCCTTACAATGTCGAAAAGTCTGCAAAACATCTGGCAAATATTACGCTTGTCAATGTAGATGAACTTTCAGCAATTAAAGATGAGACCCTTCACAAAAGAAAGGCGGAGATACCAAAAGCCAAAGCCATCATAGCCTGGCATATCAGCGAATTCCTGGACTGGCATGAAATGCGCAAGAATGTACCCGTGTTAAAAGCGGTAAAAGACAAGTTACAAACAATGCATACCTGCAATTTATATATCAATTATTCCGCAACACAAACCCCTGTGATCGCCTACCTTAGCGCCGAAGAAAAAATTCAGAAAGTGATAAGTGGCATGGCATTAAAAATGCGCAATCAAAACCAACGCGGTTGTAATTATATCGAAGCCATCAACGAATATATCGCGACCGGCGCAAATTAATTTTACATGGGTAAAATAATAAGGATCGGAACCAGGGAAAGCCAGTTGGCCGTTTGGCAGGCTACGCTGGTACAGCAACTTCTTGCAAAAAACAATGTTGAATCCGAACTGGTTTTTATTAAAAGTGAAGGTGATATCGACCTGCAAACTCCATTGTATGAGATGGGCGTTCAGGGGATATTTACCAAGAGTCTTGATATCGCATTGATAAAAAATAAAATTGACATTGCAGTTCATTCTATGAAAGATGTGCCAACCCTGCTGGCGAAAGGAATTATACAGGCTGCAGTGCTGGAAAGAGCTTCTTATAAAGATATTTTCGTTTATAAAGATCCTGCAATTGTTGATAGCTGGCAATTAACCACGACCAATTCCCTTCCGACTACCGGCGATGGATTTGGAGGTATCATCGCTACGAGCAGTATCCGCCGAAAGGCGCAATGGCTCAACAGGTATCCAAACCACCTGGTTGAAAGTCTCCGGGGAAATGTAAATACCCGCCTGAGAAAGATGCAGGAACATAATTGGAATGGCGCAATTTTCGCGGCCGCTGGCCTTGAAAGAATAAATCTTCGCCCGCAAAATTCAGTGGACCTGGACTGGATGCTGCCCGCACCGGCACAGGGAGCCATTATGGTCGTTTGCAGGGAAGACGATCATTTTAGCTGGGATGCATGTCAATATTTTAACCATGCCGACACTGCGCTTTGTACAAAAATAGAACGCGATTTTTTGAGGACTTTGGTAGGCGGCTGCTCTACACCTATCAGCGCCCTTGCACAGGTAAAGGAAGGAAACAGCATATTTTTCAGGGGAAACATTTTATCCACGGATGGAAAAGAAAAAGTGGAAATTGAAAAAACGGCGGACTTAGCGGAAGCTGTCAACCTGGGTGATACCGCGGCAGAAGATATCATTCATAAAGGGGCAAATAAAATTGCCGACGTTATCCGGAATGCAAAATAAGATCTATATATTATGTACCAGGCCACTGAATAAAGTGCTGATCGATGAAGCGAAACAAAACGGCATTGATATAGAAGAATCTTCATACATAATAACAGAACCAATACAATCGATCGCGGTGCAACAGGAAATTGAAATGGCCTTCCTGCAAACCGCCACTGTTGCTTTTACAAGTATGAATGCGGTAGAAGCGGTCGCATTTTACCAGGACGAAAATCAACCGGAATGGGAAATCTATTGCATCGGGACTACCACCGGCAAATTGGTAAGTAAATATTTTGGAGAAGAAAAGATTTCAGGGACGGCCAACGATGCGGCATCGTTGGCAGAATTAATTGTCGAAGATCGTTTTACGGATGAAGTTATTTTCTTTTGCGGCGATCAGCGAAGAGATGAATTGCCAACGATATTGCGCGAGCATGATATTGAAGTAAACGAAATAACTGTTTATCAAACGATCGCGGTTCCGCATAAAATCAATAAAGAATACCATGGCATACTTTTTTTCAGTCCGAGCGCTGTAGAAAGTTTTTTTCGTAATAATAAATTGCCGGCTACAACTATTTTGTTTGCCATTGGTATTACGACAGCGAACGAAATTAAAAAGCACACCACCAACAAGGTCATCACCAGCGATGAGCCAGGCAAAGAAAACCTGGTAAAAAAGATGATGGAATATTTTACATGAAAATTGTTTCGCCGACATAGCGCTAATAAAAGCATTTTAAAATGCAGGTAAATTCAAACAACAAATTACGCAGATAAAATACGAACAGGACTAAGGTCTCATAAAACAAACCAATGAACCAGATAAAAAACGATTTGCTTTTAAGAGCCCTTCGAAAAGAAAAAGTAGAGCGCCCGCCTGTTTGGATGATGCGGCAGGCAGGAAGATATTTGCCGGACTATTTAAAGCTGAAGGCAAAGTATGATTTCTTTACACGTGTACAAACACCTGAACTGGCCTGTGCCATTACCTTGCAGCCCATTGACCAGGTTGGCGTAGATGCGGCAATTATCTTTTCCGATATTTTAGTGATACCGCAGGCCATGGGGCTGGAAGTATTAATGGAAGAAGGCAAGGGCCCCTCGCTACCGAAAATAATTGAAAGTCAGAAAGACATTGATGCCCTGGTTACCGATGGCGCGGAGGAAAGTCTGAAATATGTATATGATGCGTTGTCATTAACAAAGAAGGAATTAAACAACCGGGTGCCGTTGATAGGATTCGCAGGGGCGCCATGGACCATCCTTTGCTACATGATCGAAGGCAAGGGCAGCAAGACCTGGGAAAAGGCCAAGCAATTCGCATACACGCAACCGTTACTGGCACACCAGCTGCTGCAAAAGATCACGACCATTACCATTTCTTATTTGAAGTTGCAGGCAAAAGCAGGGGCAGATACAGTGCAGGTTTTTGATAGCTGGGCAGGTGCATTAAGTCCGGCAGATTTTAAAACTTTTGCGCAGCCCTACCTGTTACAGATAGCAGATGCCTTAAAAGATATTGTGCCGGTGATCCTGTTTCCGAAAGGCAGCTGGTATGCATTGAATGACCTGAGTAAAAGCACTGCGGCGGGAATAGGAATAGATTGGTGCATTACACCGGAATTCGCCCGTGAACTAACTGGCAACAGGATCGTGTTGCAGGGAAATTTTGATCCTGCAAAATTACTGGCACCCATACCGGAAATTAAAAAAGCGGTGAAGGAAATGATCGATGCGTTCGGCACACAAAATTATATAGCCAACCTTGGGCATGGCATTACGCCAAACATACCGGTTGACCATGCAAAAGCATTTGTAGATGCAGTGAAGGAGTACGGCCAGTAAGCAATATATTAAGCATTCAGATAATATCGACAATATGTTATCCAAGACAGAAACCAACGAATTCAGGAGCAGGTGGATCCAATACGTCTACCGGCTGCAGGAAACAATTTGTGCAGCACTAAGCGAAACGGACGGCAAAGTAATTTTTACGGAAGATGCCTGGGAAAGAGCCGAAGGTAAGGGCGGCGGCGGACTTACAAGAACGGGGGCTGATGGAAATGTTTTTGAAAAGGCAGGCGTAAATGTATCGGTGGTGTATGGCCATTTGACGGACAACATGAAAAAGTTATTGGAGATGGATGGCAGTGCCTGGTTTGCCTGCGGATTATCGCTGGTAATACATCCGCTGAATCCGTATGTGCCGACGGTGCATGCTAACTGGAGGTACTTTGAATTGCACGATGAAGCTGGTTTTGTAGTTGACAGGTGGTTCGGCGGTGGCACCGATCTTACGCCCTATTATCTTTTTGAAGAAGATGCCATTCATTTTCACCAGACCATCAAAAATACACTCGATCCTTTTGGTGCTGAACTATATGAGCAATATAAAAAAAATTGTGATGAGTATTTCGTGAATAAACACAGGGACAATGAGATGAGGGGTATTGGTGGTATTTTTTATGATCATCTCCGGCCTCAAAATTTAGAGGATGCAGAAAGGTTGTTAGCATTTCAACAAGCCAACGGAAATGCTTTTTTACAGGGCTACCTGCCGATCGTGAACAGCAGAAAAGATACGCCTTACGGAGATCATGAAACCAACTGGCAGGAAATAAGACGGGGCCGTTATGTAGAGTTTAACCTGATCCATGACAGGGGAACTTTATTTGGATTAAAAACCAGGGGTCGTACGGAGAGTATCCTGATGAGCCTGCCGCCAAGAGCCAGGTGGTTATACGATTACCATCCTGAAGCCGGAACCGAAGAAGATAAATTATTACAGGTTTGCCTGCATCCGCGGGATTGGATAAATAAGAACAGCCAGGATGATGAAAATGAATGGGCAAATAAAGTGAATACATGTTAATTCAATTCAACTGAAATGTTATGCAACTACAAAGAAGAAACAGGATACTAAGGGCCTCACCTGCTATCAGGAGCCTTGTAGCAGAAACAATCTTAAGACCAACAGATTTTATTGCACCGTTATTTATCGATGAAGGCGAAAATATTTTGTTTGAAATCCCTTCGATGCCAAATTACTATCGCCGCTCCCTTGATGGCACTGTAAAAGAAGTGAAAGAATTGTGGGGCCTGGGAATTAAGAGTGTTTTATTATTTGTAAAAGCACCTGATGCGGTAAAAGATAATACGGGCAAAGAAGCCTGGAACCCGGATGGGTTGATGCAAAGAAGTATCAAAGCAATAAAAAATGCGGTCCCGGAAATGGTAGTGATGACAGATGTGGCGCTGGATCCGTATTCATCATATGGCCATGATGGCATCGTGGAAAATGGAGAAATAGTAAACGATCCAACCGTAGAAGCGTTGGTTAAAATGAGTTTGAGCCATGCTACTGCGGGCGCCGATTTTGTGGCACCCAGCGATATGATGGACGGCAGGATCGGTGCTATCCGCGAGGCTTTTGAGCAAAACAATTTTACCAAAACCGGCATCATGGCTTACAGTGCGAAATATGCTTCCTGCTTTTACGGACCGTTCCGCGACGCGCTGGATAGCGCGCCGGGTTTTGGTGATAAAAAAACTTACCAGATGGACTATACCAATCGCATTGAAGCGATAAAAGAAGCGTTAATGGATGTGGAAGAAGGAGCTGATATTGTTATGGTAAAGCCCGGGCTTCCTTATCTTGATATTGTGAGAGAAGTAAAAAATGCAGTAGACGTTCCCGTTAGTGTGTACAATATCAGTGGCGAGTATGCGATGATCAAGGCTGCTGCAAAAATGGGCTGGATCGATGAGAACAAAGCGATCCTTGAAACGCTCACGTCGTTCAAGCGGGCAGGGGCTGATTTGATTGCGACTTATTTTGCTAAGGATGCGGTTAGGTTGTTATATTGACTTTTTTTCACGCAAAGGCGCGGAGGAGCGGAGGTGCAAAGTTTTTTTTTGACCATTTGTAATTCCTATCGTTTGTTTAAAACAAATATTCGATGATCAATTTTAACTAATCAACGACCAATCTAAGACGGGCGTGTCAGGTTGAAAATTATCCGGTGAACATTGATCACGGAATTTTTTTTTGTATTTATATATCAGCATCGTTCACCATTGACCTCTATAACATGATCGAAAGAAGTAAAGAATTATTTGAAAGAGCACAGCTATCGATTCCTGGTGGCGTTAACTCGCCGGTGCGTGCTTTTAAAAGTGTTGGTGGCACTCCTTTGTTTATAAAAAGAGCGAAGGGTGCTTATTTGTATGATGAAGATGACAATCAATACATCGACTATATCGCTTCCTGGGGGCCGATGATCCTGGGGCATGCGCATGAACCTGTGGTAAAAGCTATACAAAAATATGCTGCTTATTCAACTTCATTTGGGGCGCCTACTGAACTCGAAATTGAGATGGCTGAACTGATCATCAGTATGGTTCCCAATGTTGATCTTATCAGGATGGTAAGCAGCGGTACCGAGGCCTGCATGAGTGCCCTGCGTTTGGCAAGAGGTTATACCGGCAGGAATAAATTCATCAAATTTGACGGCTGTTATCATGGTCACGCAGATCCTTTTTTAGTTAAAGCCGGTAGCGGTATGGCTACGTTTAATATTCAAACTGTGCCTGGGGTAACCGGTGGCGTTAGTAATGATACCCTCACCTGTGCGTACAACGATTTAGAAGGCGTACAACAACTCGTTCAACAATACAAAGGAGAAATTGCAGCCATTATCATCGAACCCGTTGCCGGCAATATGGGTTGCATCCTTCCAGCCGCGGGCTTTTTAGAGGGCATTCGAAAGATCTGTGATGACGAGGCGATCGTTTTTATATTCGATGAAGTGATGACCGGCTTTAGGTTGGGCCGCGGCGGCGCACAGGAGAAACTGGGTGTGGATGCCGACCTGGTCACTTATGGCAAAGTGATCGGCGGTGGCATGCCGGTCGGCGCTTTTGGGGGAAGAAAAGAAATCATGCAACACATTGCTCCCCTGGGAAGTGTTTACCAGGCCGGCACTTTAAGCGGCAACCCGATCGCGATGATCGCGGGATATACATTGCTGCAGGAATTAAAAAGCAATGCAGCTATTTATGAAGAACTGGATGCCAAAACAAAATACCTGGGCGAGGGAATTGAAAAAGTGTTGTTAAAGCGTGGGACAGGTTTTCGCATCAATCGGCTTGGCAGCATGATCAGTGTCCATTTTTGTGATCATGATATTGTAGATTTTAAATCCGCATCTGAAGCAGATATTCCGATGTTCAATAAATTATTTCATCACCTGCTGGATAACGGGGTATACTTACCTCCCTCTGCTTACGAAAGCTGGTTCTTAAACAATGCGCTTTCTTATGAGGACCTTGATAAAACAATTGCTGTGATTGAATCTTTTAACTATTAAGATTATGCCTTGCAATTTAATAAGGCAATAAGGTCGGTTTAGGATGATGCATTTTCTACGAAGGTTTAAAAGCCTGATCTGGAATAAAAGGTAATAAATAGCCGACTATTAATCACCTTCGTCCAACAAGCATATCATTCGTATCTATTCGTGGCATAATATATTCCTGCATTCATAGTATTACTTATTCGTGCATTCGTGGCAACATGTATTACGGGATTCACGGCATAAAAGGTCACAATCTGAATTCTATTTTTTATATTTATAGGTAATTCTATAACCATCCATGACAAGAGAAGAAAAATTTATGCTGGAGGCCATTGAACTTTCACATAATGGCATGATGAATAACGAGGGTGGGCCTTTCGGCTGTGTGATTGTTAAAGGAGAGGAAATTATCGGCAGGGGAAATAATAAAGTAAGCTCTACCAACGATCCCACTGCCCATGCCGAAATAATGGCCATTAGAGATGCCTGTAAAAACCTGGGCACTTTCCAATTAGATGATTGTGAAATATATACTTCCTGTGAACCGTGCCCAATGTGCCTCGGCGCTATTTATTGGGCGAGGCCGAAAATAGTTTACTATGCCAATAACCGGCAGGATGCAGCTAATATCGGTTTTGACGATTCAATGATCTACGATGAGATGTCGCTATCTGCAGAGAATAGAAAAATTCCTATCGTCCCGGTTGGCCGGCAGAACGCGATCAAAGTATTTGAATTTTGGAAAAACAAAACTGATAAGCAGGCATACTAATCTTCCAGCAAAAAAGCAACTTCTGTTCTGCACTCTTCCGGGTTTGAACCTGGTTCGCTGAGATAAAATTCCGTACGCCCACCCCACTCTACTCCGCTAGCTGATCTTGTATGCTTTTCTTTCAAATTATTTTGTTTGATCCAGCCATCAAGCGCCATATGCCCTTCCTTCATATTTTTATAATCGCCTATGTAAATAAGTGTAGCGTAATTACCTGCAGGAAAGGCGCCGGTAGTAATGCGATCATTTCCAGTTGCGCTAGCCGGTGTTAATATTCCTACCGCAGTATCTAATTCGCTACAATCTTCATTCATGGACTTATAATGAAAAAAAGCAATGCCATCCGCCGGTATATTATTTTCTTTCAGCCAGTCGGTTACTTCAAAGATCAGCGGGGGAAGTACTGACGGGATATCCTGCATCTTTACTTTTGTGTGGATGGCAAGGTAGGGGCGGTTGCTGCTGCGTTTTTCTACTATAGGTGCTGTCGTCATACTATCATATTTATCTATGCTAAATTAAGTTGATAAATAAAAATATACCTGTTAAGAATGCGACAAATAAAGGGTTGGTTACGACAAATTAAAGTTAGTACTTGCTTTACCGCGGCCTGATTAAACGATCAGGCTGGTACCACCAGACCGTTTAGTCAAATGCTACTGTACACTATCGATGGCATGCCCAATTTTGCGTTACTTGTTTTTTACCTTTATAATTTCGGCGGCAATACTCACCGCGATCTCTTCTGGTGTTTGACTTTTTATTGATATGCCTATTGGCGCATGAATGAGTTTCAACATTTCGGGTGATACTCCTTCTGCCCGCATATCTTTAAACATTTTACCTATTTTATATTTACTCCCCAGTATCCCGATGTATTTTATATCCTTTCCCAGTAAAGCTTTAAGAGCCACGGCATCTGTGCGGTAACCTACTGTCATGATCACTACGTAAATATTTTTACCTGCCGGGATCAAGGTTGATAAAACGCCATAGTCATCCAACGTTTTTGTCTCCTGCACAAAAATGTTTTGCGCTACCGTATTAAGTTCCGGCCGGTCATCGCACAAATAAATATAAAAATCCATTCCGTTCATCAGCTTTGAAAAGGCCAGGGCACAATGCCCCCCGCCAATAATGTATAAATAATTTTTATAGCCGGTTTTCTCCAGGTACATAAAATCATCATCGCTTTTCTTCTCAAAAGTACAATCGGTTGCGGGGATATTTGTTGAAAAGGAAATACCTTCGGGAGATAGCTTTAATGTACCGTTTTTATTTTGTTGCAATGATCGGATCAATAAACTGATTGGCTCCGCGTCCTTTAATCGCACCGCGTATAAAAAAATGGTTTGTTCGCCGGAACAGATCATCCCGCTTTGGTTCTTGCTTGCCTGCTTATCATGGAACTGGTGATGAACGGATATTTCCCCGGCAGGCTGCGCTAACCTTGACCTGGAAAGCTCAACAAATTTATATTCCATAATTCCGCCACCTAACGAACCACTCATTTCACCAGTTGCATTTACAGCCATAAAAAAACCCTGTCTGCCCGGACTGCTCCCCTTACTTTCAAGCACATACAATAACATCACTTCAATGTTGTTTTGAAGACTGTGATAAATTAACTGCCAGGTGGGAAATTGTTTATGCATTATCGAAGGCAATTTCACGAATTAAAATACAATTAATGCTATTCTTCTTTTATGGAAAGATTTTTTCTGATATTTTTGCAAACTTTTGAGGATATAAATTCATCAGCACTTTTTCAGGTGTCATAGGTGCATTGAATTCCGGCCTGAAGGTCGGGTTGAAGTTTTTAATTGCATTCCGCAATGCGAAGTAGGTTCCAATGCCATACATCAGGGGCGGCTCTCCTACTGCCTTTGAACGAAAAATGGCCTGGTTATCTTTTTGCGTTTCTAAAAATTCAACGGCAATTTTTTTTGGTACGGAATAAATATCCGGCACCTTATAAGTCGATAGCGCATTAGAACGAAGCCTGCCCTCCTGGTCGTACACGACTTCCTCCATGGTCATCCATCCGATGCCCTGTACCACGCCTCCTTCAATTTGTCCGAGGTCGATAATTTTATTCATACTGCTTCCGAAATCGTGTACCAGTTTTACTGAATCTACTTCATAAATACCCCGGAGACAATCAACCGTTACAGTTGTAATGGCCGTGCCATAAACATGGTATGCAAACGGATGGCCCTTTTCCAGGGTTTTATCAAAATGAATGCCGGGCGTTGAATAATGGGCATGTTCCGATAAACTGATCCGCTTGCTGTAAGTGGCCAATACCAGTGCCTTCCAGGTTAGTGCAGTCTCAATTCCGTTGGCATAAATTATTTCATTATTGAGCTCAATACTGGTTTCTGGTATGCTCAGTTCAGCGGCAGCTACTTGTTTCAATCTTTTCAAAATTTCTACACAGGCCATTTGAGTGGCCTTGCCATTGAGGTCTGCAGTGGCGCTTGCCGCGGACGGAGACGTATTGGATACCCGGTAGGTATTGGTACTGTTTACTTTCACTTTTGCCGGATCGATGGAAAATGTTTGCGCTACCACCTGCAGGATTTTTGTGTTAACTCCCTGGCCCATTTCTACCGCTCCCGTGCTTACTGCCACACTACCATCCGTGTACACATGCACTAACGCCCTTGCCTGGTTCATCATCGTATTGGTAAAGGAAATACCAAAACAAACAGGCATCAATGCCATGCCTTTTTTATATTGGTGATTAATAGCATTAAAATCCGCCACGCCTTTTTTTATCGCATCTACATTAAACAGATCGACGGCTTTATCCCAGCATTCATTTGCTTCACTCACGGCGCGCTGGCCATACAAAAATTCATCGCCTGTTTGCAGTAAATTTTTTTGTTGGATGACCCCGGCATCTATTTCCAATTCCTCTGCGGCTTTCGCGATAGCCGATTCGATCACGAACATTCCCTGAGGTCCCCCAAAGCCCCTGAACGCTGTGTTGGAAGGCAGGTTAGTACGACAACTATAAGCCGTGGCAGTCGCATTGGGGATAAAATAAGTATTGGTAGAATGAAACAAAGTGCGCTCCAGCACTGCTGGAGAAAGGTCTGCGGAAGCACCCGCATTTTGATAAAACGTCACTTCATAACCAATGATCTTAAGGTCCTTATTTAACCCGATCTTAAAGTCAGCCGAATAAGGATGACGCTTCCCTGTCATACGGATATCCTCCATCCTGCTCAACGAGTATTTAACTGGCTGTTTTAAAATATGAGTCGCCAATCCACATAAAGCCGCCCAGGTATTTGCCTGGTCCTCTTTACCGCCAAAGCCGCCGCCCAATCTTGTCACATCGATTTCCAGCATGTGCATTGGCAGACCGGTTACCTTACTCACGGCGCGTTGTACAGCCGTCGGCCCTTGAGTGGAAGAGTATATTTTTATCACCCCATTTTCACCAGGAATGGCGTAAGCGCCTTGTGTTTCGATATACAGGTGTTCCTGACCGTTAGTATCGGCCCTGCCTTCAAAAATATGATCGCAACCGGCCCAGGCAGCTTCACTGTTGCCAATCTTAAAAATGCGTGGGGGTACAATGAGTTCACCTTTGGCCGCAGCTTCCCTTGGGTCTGTAATAATATGCAATGGCTCAATCTCAACCCTGATCCTTTTTACTGCTACCCTTGCCTGGTGTTCAGTTTCAGCGAGTACGAGGGCAATTGGCATTCCGCAAAAATGAACAAATTCATCCGCAAATAATTCTTCATCGGGTACGATACCACCAATTTGATTGATGCCTGTAATGTCTTTGTGCGTAAGCACGCGAACAACCCCTTTGCTTCGCTCAGCGCCAGTTGTATCAAGACAAATGACCCTGCCATGCGCCACCGGTGAGTCGAAACAGGCCGCATATAAAGTTCCCGCAAGCACTGGCATGTCATCTAAATAAATAGATTCGCCCCGCGTATGTGTATAGGAATCTATATTTTTCATGCTATGCCGACATTAATTTGTTGAAATTTTCTACCGGGAAAAAGGTAACAAAATGTGCTTTTATTAATTGCTCCAATAATAATCGTTTATAAATTTCTGTACCTCTTGCGTCGCTGATGGGAGATATTTCTGTTTGCGCGATTGCGATAAGATCAGCGATCAGTTCTACTGATATTTTTTTACCGGTTAAATATGCACTGCATTTTTCAAGAAAGGTGGGAACTGGCCCAACGCCCCCCGCTGATATTGCTGCGTTTAAAATAGTTTTTTTATCCGTGATCAAACTGATGGCTGTATTAACACTGGCAATATCCAGGTGGGTGCGCTTGCATACTTTTTCGAAATTAAAAAAACTACCCTCACCGGGTAATTCGAAATAAATTTTTTCGATGTATTCATCTCTTGCCTTATCTAAAGTTTTATATCCTCTAAATAATTTCCGAAGTGGCAGTTCCCTTGTATTCGTGCCATCGCTTAATACCAGTTGGGCATCCAAAGCCAGGAAAAAAATAGTGAGGTCACCGATCGGCGAGCCATTGACGATATTTCCTCCTACTGTTGCCATGTTCCTGATCTGTGTGGAGGATATGAGTTTAATATGTCTTTTCAGGGAAGGAAAGCATTGTTGAAAAACGGGCGATTCCAACATATCCGTGGCGGTAACAGCTGCTCCCATAACACATTTATTTCCTTGCTGATAAATGCCCTTCAGGTTATCCTCATCAAAAAGAAATTCAATCTCCGTATCGATCAATCCATCATGCTGCTGCACGTACAGATCTGTACCACCTCCCAAAAATTTACCTGGTACATCATCAGCATTTTGCGCTTTACCGTTAACAGGCAAATTATACATAGCCAACCGTTCTTTTATCCCATTAAAATAAGCAGGTAACATATTTTGTTTGACTGCAAAATCAATCGCGTCCTCTCCATTTCTTTCTTCCAATTTACAAGCAATCTTAGCAACCGCCCGTTCAATGCTTTTGTATCCGGTACAGCGACAAATATTTCCATTTACCGCATCGATGCCAGCCTCCGTACTGACTGGTTTATTTAAACAAAATCCCGCCAGGGAAACAATAAAACCAGGCGTACAAAAACCACACTGCGTAGCACCTTCGTCGGCAAAGGCCTGTTGTATAAAATTTAATCCCGTAACATTTACACCTTCAATTGTTACAATATGTTTCCCCTGCACATTACCCATTGGCATCAGGCAGGAAGTGGCGGAACGATATACCAGCCCATCATTTTTCATTTCACCAACCAGCACAGTACAGGCGCCACAATCTCCTTCCCGGCAGCCAATTTTAGTGCCTGCCAGGTGCCGGTGATAACGGATAAAATCCAGCAACAAGGTACCTTTCGGCAGATCGCTGCTGATGTCCTGCTGGTTAAGAATGAATTGTATCAAGTACGAAATTTATTTACTTAAAGTTACAGCAAAAGTGGGAATGAGTGCGGTGTAGGAGTTAGCGAAAATTTTGATTAAAGGCCGTTGCACGGCGGTCAACCGCGAGGATTGACCCTACGTTAATCGACGACCACCTGCTTTTTTGTAACGGCACCTTCTCTTGCCTCAGGTAAAAATTTTCTTTCCATAACAAGGTAGCCGTTGCCCTTTTCGCACACATGTACTTTTAAGTTTTCAATGCTGTAAGGGTTGCCGTCCGGGATATCCGCAATATTAGAGTAACGTATGTCGTGGCCATCAACAATTATTACGCAGCCGCTGCCAATGGCCTCCATTTTATTTCCTTCCGTAATCAGCATACCGGTATCTTCACCGAGGCCGATGCCGATACAGGATGGATTAGTGGCAATAGCCTGTGTCAGTCTTCCGAACCGGCCGCGCTTTTCAAAATGACTGTCAAAAATTACATCATCCATGAAACCTAAACCCGTGGTAATTTTTACTTCTCCTTTTAAATGCGCCCTTGTTGCATTTCCCTCGTAGATCATGGTATTGCTCATGGCCATCGCACCCGCGCTTGTGCCTGCCACTACAAAGCCTGCCTCTAAATGGTAACGTTGCAGGATGGTGCGTAAAAATTGCGTGCCGCCGAATGTAGTGGATAAACGAAGTTGGTTGCCACCCGTAAACATAACGGTATCGCACCCACGAAGCCGGTCGAGATATTCTTCACTGATCGCATCTGCCCTGTTTCGTATATGCATGACATTTACATCCGTACAACCGATCTTGCCAAAAGCATCGAGGTAATTTTCACCTACTTCATAAGGAATGGTGGAGGCTGTTGTCACCACTTCGATTTTAGTATCGGGGCCACCGCTTTCAGAAACGATGCGGTGCAGGATACCTAATTCAATAAAATTAAGGTTACTTAGCTTTTGTAATTCTCCTTTATCTGTGTCGGTGCCTTTATCTTCGGCACCACCAATCGCGATTAGTTTCCCCTTTGGATGTTGCATGCATGTTTATTTATGTAAACAATAAAACGGCAATCGCGGCTAATTATTTCCCTCGTTTTACTGCAAAATATAATGGGTGATACAAAAATAAAGGAATTGAAGGTAGCAGCCAACACCTATGCTATCCCGGGCATCCGGGAAAGGCTCCCTGCAGGCTGTTTCATATGAATTTTTTCTGTTACTCTTTTTTAATTAACTTCAAGCCCTTCCTTTGAATAGCTCAGTTTTAAACACTAACCGCTTGAAAAAAAGGCAACGCAACAATTACCAAATTAACAACCAATAATCAAAATAAATCATGAAGATCATAGAAATTAAAGTGATGAGGGGCCCCAATTACTGGAGCGTACGCCGCCCCAAACTGATACAAATGAAGCTCGATTTGGAAGAAATGGAGCAGAGGCCAAGCAACCTGATCCCGGGATTTAAAGAGCGGCTGGAAAAATTATTTCCGGGCATGTACGAACACCGCTGCAGTGTGGGAGCACCGGGTGGCTTCTTTGAACGCCTGGAAGAAGGTACCTGGATGGGACATGTAATAGAACACATTGCGCTGGAACTTCAAACGCTCGCTGGTATGGATACCGGTTTCGGCCGCACCAGGGGCACCGGTAAAGAAGGTGAATATCACGTGGTATTTAGTTATATGGAAGAAGATGCAGGTGTGTACGCAGGGAGGGCCGCGACCAAAATAGCCCAGGCGCTGGCCGATGGATTGGATTACGACTTGCAGGAAGATATCATGCAATTGAGAGAGATCAGGGAGGACACCCGTCTCGGTCCGAGCACCGGCTGCATCGTTGACGAAGCGGCAAAAAGAGACATCCCATTTATCCGCCTCAACAGGCACAGCCTGGTACAACTTGGCTATGGCATTCACCAGAAAAGGATACGTGCCACCATTGCGTCTACCACCGGCAATATTGCGGTCGACATCGCCGGTGATAAAGAGGAAACGAAAAATTTATTAGGCGCCTCGGAGATCCCCGTGCCCAAAGGTGTGATCATCAGGGACGAGGAAGACCTGAAGGACGCGATCAGCAGTGTAGGTTACCCGATGGTGTTAAAACCGATTGACGGTAATCATGGCAAAGGCGCCACAACGGATATCAACAATTGGGAACACGCGCTTACTGCCCTGGCCGCAGCGCAGGTTTACGGGCGCAGCGTGATCTGCGAACGTTTTATTACCGGCTTTGATTTCAGGGTGCTGGTAATAGACAATAAATTTATTTGTGCCGCGCTGCGAACACCCGCCTCCGTTACAGGCGATGGCGAGCATACGATACAATGGCTCGTGGATGAGACCAATAAGGATCCGCGCCGTGGCTTTGGACATGAAAAAGTACTTACTTCTATTAAGCTGGATGCTTTTAGTGACCAGATGCTAAAAGAAAAAGGCTACACGCTCGAAACTATTGCACCTGCCGGCGAACTGGTGTTGTTAAAACCAACCGCCAATCTTTCTACCGGCGGTACTTCAATGGATGTCACAGATGAGGTACACCCGTCAAATATTTTTATGTGCGAACGTATTGCGCAGATCATTGGCTTAGACATTTGCGGAATAGATATCATGGCTCCCGACCTGCGTTTACCTATCAGTGAAAATGGCGGTGCGGTGCTGGAAGTGAACGCTGCTCCCGGGTTTCGCATGCACATTGACCCTGCAGTCGGATTACCACGGAACGTGGCGGAACCGGTGATCGAAATGCTTTTCCCCAAAGGAAGTGCCGGCCGTATTCCTATTATTGCGATCACTGGTACCAATGGTAAAACAACTACCACGCGGCTTACCGCCCATATCGCAAAGAGCGCCGGTTATAAAGTCGGCTATACCACCAGCGACGGGGTGTATATCCAAAACCAGATGATGATGAAGGGTGACTGCACCGGGCCTGTAAGTTCCACCTTTGTTTTACGGGACCCTACGGTGGATTTCGCTGTGCTGGAATGCGCCCGTGGCGGTATTCTTAAGAACGGACTGGCTTTTCAAAACTGTGACATCGCCATTATAACCAACGTTAGTACGGACCATATCGGACTGGGCGGCATAGATACGCTGGAACAGATGGCTAAAGTAAAAGCGGTAGTAGCGGAAACTGTTTTTAAGCACGGCTATGCCATATTAAATGCGGATGACGACCTGGTGTACCGGATAAAAGATGACCTCCAGTGTAATATTGGGTTGTTCAGTATGGATGAAAATAACCCGCGTATAAAAAGACATTGCAAAAATGGTGGCCTGGCTACGGTCTATGAAAACGGCTATGTAAGCATTATGAAAGGAACCTGGAAAATGAGGGTGATGAAGGTGGCTGAAATACCGATCACGTATGGTGGTCGCGCTACTCATAATATAATGAATACTTTACCCGCTATCCTGGCAACTTATTTGTACAGGAATATCAGGGTGGGCGATATTAAAGTGGCTTTACAAACATTTGTTCCTTCTGCCACGCTTACCCCGGGACGACTGAACCTGTTCAAATTTAAAAACTTCGAATTTTTGGTCGACTTCGCCCATAACCAGGCCGGTTTGCGGCTGCTGGGTGATTTTGTAAGTAAAATGGAGGGGTCGCCGAAAGTGGGCATTATCAGCGGCACCGGCGACCGGCGCGATGAAGACATCCGGGACCTGGGCAAGATTTCAGCGGAATATTTTGATGAGATCATTATCCGCCAGGATAAACATTTGAGGGGCAGAACAGCAGAGGAGATTGTTAATTTACTGGTTGAGGGCATTGATGCCGCCAAGACAAAAGAAATACCTGTCACAATAATTTACAATGAAAAAGAGGCCATCATGCATGCCTATAAAACTGCCAAACCGGGTTCATTGGTCACCATCTTAGCCGATGTGGTGGCTGAGGCGCTGGATATGATAAAAGGTTTAAAGGAGGAGGAAGATAAAGGGTAAAAGGTTTATTGGTACCTTTTTAAGGACTTCGCAGGATAAGCGCGTTGAAGTTGACATTTAGCAGCATCGTCTTCTCTTTATTTTTAGATAGCGTACGCTACTGCGCCTCACAGGTTTGAAGGGAGTGAAGTTGGCCCATTGTAAAGTGTTTATGATCGAAAAATCTCTTTCAAATTGATTTTGGCTGTATTGGCAGCAACCCCTAAATTTGCACTCTCAAAAGCAATTTTGAGTACCGGATTGGGTTATAGTGTAATGGTAGCACTACAGATTTTGATTCTGTCCGTCTAGGTTCGAATCCTAGTAACCCAACCAGCGAGGACAAATCGGTTTTTTTACTGATTTGTCCTTTTTTATTTTCGCTCGCTCAACCACACTGTACATTATTCGAACAACCTCATTGATCCGAGTAGTTCGAAGTGTAAATCCATCAAATGTTAGTTTTTCGGGATACATCGAACTAATTATATCCCGTTTTTTTTCATTGTCGGCCGTTTCATATAGATAGTCCAGTGGCTTCGGTTTGTTTGACACATCCGAGATAAAATAATTACTACATCATCTAGCTCCCGGAAAAATCTTTTGAAAAGTAAAGCGGCTTCCCACTTAGGTCGCATGCAATCGGTGATTGCGTATTTTTTGACTTTTAAGGCCAGGGATTAGAAATAAGTTAATTTGGTTACAAAATTATCGCTGCGGTTTACTAATAAATATCTTGGGGCATGCAAACCAATCAAATGTACTCAGACAGCGAACTGCTGACTGCCATTAAAACAACTCAAATAGATGACGCAATTAAATTTATGTACCGGGAGTACTATATGTTGCTAAAAACTTTTGTATGTAAAAATAGTGGAACAGAGGAGGACGCGCAAGATGTGTTCCAGGAAATGCTGGTAGCTTTTATCAATCTCACCCGAAGCGATAAATTCCGGGGCGAATCGAGTATTAAAACGTTTGTATTTTCTTTGAACAGGAATATCTGGCTAAATGAATTAAAGAAAAGAGGTAGAGCCGAAAAAAGGGCCAACATTTTTGAAAGCAGCAAGGAGCTACTTACACCGGACGTTTCAGAATTGATCGTACAAATTGAAACACAAAAACAAGTCCTTTCGATTATAGAGGAACTAGGCGCAGCCTGTAAAAAAATACTGCTTGCCTTTTACTATGATGATCTTTCAATAAAGGAAATTCTTGCTACAATGGATTATGAAACTGAACAGGTAGTTAGAAATAAAAAACACAAATGTTTAAAACAATTGGAACAACTATTAACCGCCAATCCGAATCTGGCGAAACATCTAAAAATCGCATTGCGCCATGGACAATAGCAATACAAATACAGACATATTAATTCAGTACCTGGACAAAGAACTGTCTCCAGAAAAAGTGCTGCAGTTAGAGCAGGAACTGAGACAAAATGTAAGTCTCAAACAGGAGTTTGAAAACCTTTTGATGGCGAAAAATGCAGTTCAGTTATATGGACTTCAACAAAATATAAGGTCTTTGCATACCGGGATGATGGATGAATTAAATCTGGCGCATGCCACTTCCAAACCTGCCCTTGTAAGGATTCTTGTTCGAAGGAGTATGCAGGTAGCGGCAGGATTATTAGTGGTTTTGATCGGTCTTGGTGTTTATCAATACCTCACTATTTCTCCTGACAAATTATTCCGGGAAAATTACCAACCTTATCAATTCAGCGTAAGCAGAAGTGCAACTAACACGGGTATTTTAGAAGAGGAATATGTAGAAAAAAATTTCCCGGCAGTCATTAAAACGTTTGAAACACTTTCTGTCAGCGATCAAAAACAGAATTTTATAGCTGGCCAGTCTTATCTTGCTACCGGGGCTTATGCTAAAGCTATTACTTGTTTTGCCAACGTATTGTCGCTCAATAAGCCTGGTACCAGTTCAATCTTCCAGGATGACGCGCAATACTATCTGGCATTGAGTTATCTTAAAAATAACCAGGTGGCCTTAGCCTACCCGTATTTTGAACTCATTTACAATAATTCGAATCACTTGTACAACGATAAATTGACAAGTGGGTTTATGAGAAAATTAAAGTTACTGGTCTGGAAAGGATAATATTTAACGAAATAAATTGCTGAGAGGTTACAATTTTAAAGACTGTGTTTACTAAATATAAATCACTAAACTTTAAGTATGAAACAGTCAATTAAAAAGATGCTCAGTGTTATCCTCGTTACAACAACGTTATTTTCCTGCACTAAACAGCATGATGACCTTACCACGGCTAATTCGGAAGTCATTCAGGGTACCTGGAAAATAGAATCTTTTACAGAATCATCGGAAAACAGTACCAATGATTTTATCGGTTTCACATTCAACTTTGCCGGCAATGGAAAACTGGCTGCATTAAAAAATGGGGCAGCAACAGAGGGTGCCTGGTCTACCACTAATACCAGGTTTACTATTGACCTGGGTGCAAAAGGAACTTCAAATAAATTAGGCAACCTCACAGATGAGTGGTTGATCGTTTCAAAAACTGATACTAAAATCACGTTGAAGGACGATAATGTTGCCCGCAACGAAGTGCTGGTATTTTCCAAAAACTAATTGAAAATCCAATATCCTACTTTATTTTTTTGATAGTAATTGCGCATCTCCACAACAATTTCTTTTAGCGTGATGGCTTTACTTTTGAAACCACTTTCTTATTATAAGCAATAGCCCTATAAACAGTGCAATAACTGTTATTAGCCATCCCCATGGAAATGAATGTAGGTTATTTTCCGGTATGCCGGTAATAACCAGGTGAGCCCAGTAATTCGGTGTCTTAAATCTTTTTTCAATATCAGGAGAATATAAATAATCAAGTTTTGCCTTATGTAATGCCATACTCTTTTCAACACCGTCATTCAGGTAGAAATAGAACCTTTGGATAATCCAGGCCGTTGACTTGTCATCAGCTTTCCATAAGGAAGCAATAATGTTCGGGCAGCCTGCGTAAGTAAAAGCCCTCGCCAGGCTCAGCAGCCCCTCCCCTTTTGACAATGGGCCTGCACCCGTTTCACACGCGCTTAAAATTACCAGTTGTGTAGAATCCAGTTGAAGGTTGTATATCTCGGGCAAATAAAGATTGCTTTCGCTCGCGGGCTGTCCTGCTACAGGATAAAAAGCGATCAAAGATTTTGAGGGCACGGTATCGTTTACAATGGTATGCGTTGCCAGGTGGAGAATTGCATACCTGTTGGCCAGCTGCAAAAAATTTGCCTTGGTGGCTGAACTATCAATTAAAATTTTTCCTTTCACCTGCTCAACTTCTTCTTTCGAGTAAGAAAGTTTTGTAAATAACAAGCTTCCCATGGTGGCAAATGGCGCTACGGCCATAACAGTGTGACTCGCAAACGTTGACCTTGAATATGATAATAGAGAGGTCGAATATTGATACTGAATGGAAAATTGTTCTGCAAGGTAGCCCCCATTTTCGTTCTGCAAAACTTCAAAAGGTAAATGATTTAATTCGTCATCAGGAATAATGAGCAGTTTATCAGCATGCCTGATCTTATTCCAAACGGCACCGATTACAACCTTATATAATTCCGTTGCGGCGGGCGCTCCTTCGTATGCCTGTTCTGCCGGGTTTTTATTCAATGAATATTTTAAAAAAGCAATACGCTTGAAAAATGATTCGGAAATTGATTGTTTATATACACTTGTTTCATCTTTTGAAATACAAAATATGACAAGTTCAGTGCCGGATAAATGGTAAGATAACAGCACCATTTTGACATCAAGCATTTGTTGTACCTTGTTGATGGAGGGAATAGCCTGGGCATATTTTTGGGTTCGGTATCCTGGCAGGTCATTTATCTTTTCCCTAACCTTACTTAATTCGATCTCATACTCACTGATCGATATGCCAATTTGCTTCAACTGGTCACTGTCGGTGATCTGCGCAGCTTTCAATGAAAGGCGGGTGATAGAAGATTTTAAATTTGACTCAACGGTAAATAAACCGGAATTAAACCCCACTTGCGTCCTTAAAAAATTTTCCTGCACATTCAATGATAAAATGGTCGCTTTATTTTGCTGATCGAAATTATATGCATCTTCTACATATTCTTTATTCTGCGTAAGTTCAAATAATTGCAGGCTGATTGCAATTGGTTTGTCATGGACGGTATATTTTATCTTATTCAAAAATAATCTTGCTTCATCGCTGTCGTAAGTTTTTTCCACGTAATCAGCAAGTTTAAAAGCAGCAGAATACTTATTCAAAGCTTCCTTTAACAGTGGTATCTTTTTTTCCTGCTGATATAATTTTTGATAACTGGCTGCCATCCCGGCCAGGGTATTAAAAAGATTAATATAAGAAAACACACCGGTGAATATCGTATTCTTATCCAAAATGGCATTGTGAGGAAGACCGGGGTAAAACTGCTCCGTTGCCGCCTGGTACGTAATGATTGCCTGGCTGTATTTCTTCCCGGATGCCAGCATATCCGCTTTAAATTGCAAAGCAAGTCCCAAAGGAGTGTTTTTATTCGTTTGCTTGTTAAAATTATTATCCTCAATTGCCCTGTCAAAATATACTTTAGCGGAATCATTGAGACCCATCCTGAAAAATGCAAGGCCGGTATAAGCATAAACACGTACTTTTTTGCCAGGTATATAACTGATCTGCCTAAATGAATTAATTGCTTCTGTGAAAGCCCCGGTATTTAACTTGATAGTCGCAAGATTATAAAGAATTTCATTTTTATTCTGATTAAAGGGTGCCATCGTTTTATATATTTCACCGGCCTTTGTATATTCTTCCAACCGGATAAGAGCTGAAGCAAGATTGCTTTTGTAGGTAGTGAGTAGTTCGATGTAAAAAGGATTGGCTTCCGGTAAGATTGAAATGGCTTTTTCAAAATAGTTTTTCGCTTGCCGGAAATTGCCTGTTTCGTGATAAAGGATGCCAAGATTGTTATAGAGTCTTTCTGATTCGCCGAGCACCAGGTGGTAACCGTTTGAGATACTTTCTGCATTCCGGTAGCAGGTGGCTGCGGAATCCACAAGTCCTTCGGTATAATAGATCAGGCCCTTATAAAGCCATGGTTTGAAAAAGAGCGAATCTTCAACGCCAGGTAGCTTGGATCGCAAATCAATTGCATACTGGTAATTATTTTTTGCCTGTTTAAAATTCCCAAGAAAATGTTGAATCACTCCTATTTTAAAATAAGTATGGTAAGCAAGTGAATCATAGAAGTACCCGTCTTGCACGAACAGGGGCAATAGTTTACCTAGCTCCTGTAACGCCTGCTGGTTAAGTAGAAGTTCTTTTTTTTCTGTGTAATTGGAACTGCCCGAGAAATTTTCTGCAGCGCGATATATTTTTTCTGCATTTAAGTACGCGCGCATCAGATCAGCATGAGTGTGCTTATTAAGGTCTGCCTGGGCAATTGTAACAGGCAAAACAACAGAATAGCAAGCAAGAAGCAGGACAAATCGAAGCGCCATATTTCTTGAATATACGCCAAACTTATATTTATTGTGCCACAATGATAATGCAGGGAGGTCTTGGCCTGGCGCGTCCCAGTGGCCTCCCCGTCGGCAAAATGGTTCCCGCATGATCCTTTAATAAAATGTCCCAAAGATATTGTGGAATATCTGATTTCTTATCGTAGTAATATAATTTCACATTCATCCTGTTTAATGTCTTTTCGCTTTTATCAGCAATACGATAATAATAGGTAAATTCTTTTTGAGCATCCTGTTTGGTTTCGATGGCACCGCTTCTTAAGCTTTGTGCCAGGTTAATACTTCCGTCGCTAAATGATACGGCACAACCCTGATTGTTACAGCCATGGCCATCGTCAAAAACATTGTCGGTTCCCGTTCCAAACTGACCGGGTGAATAGGCCCGCCCATTTGCGTTATAAATGGCCCTTGCTATGCTATCGCCTTTTGAAAGATTATAAATACTATCGTAAAAATTAATTCCGGATAAAACCACCTTGGTACTGATGGTATCTGTAGTTCCATTAGGAACAAACATGATCTTATAACGTAACCCGGTTTCGCTTTCTTCCAAATTAATATTTCCATTGGCACTGTCGAGTTCAATGCCATCAGGGAATCCGTAAAATCTCCCTGCTTTTGTTAATGGCCTGGGTGAAACAATATTACTCCCGGTACTGTTTAAGTACAGTACCGTATCCCCATAATCTAACGAAAGTGAGATACCTGGATTATTTGGCACCGAATCGTTTGGGATATTGGGTGGAATTATTGGATCAGACTTGCTTTCTTTTGTACAAGACGGCAAGACAAAAAAGCCAACCATTAAAATTATTAGCACCGACAAAACTTTACTCATAGTGTATTCCTCCCATACTTGGTAAATGCAGCACATCAAAATGTAACCATTTCTTAAATTATTTTTTTTATATCCCTGACATGTGCTTACAATTTCAAATGACCAACAAATATACGAACTACCATTCTTCTTCACTGGCTGCATTAAACCTTCCTGGTGATTTTTATCCAAAACTCTTGCTGCCATCGTAGGGAAGTCCATAGGTTATCACGGGCAACCCATAATTGGCTTCTTCTCCCAATATATGTCACAAATGTATCGGCTGCATTGCGGCTGTCTTATGATCAGTATCAAGCAACATAATGATATCGGTCATGGATACGTGCTTTTAAAGTGTTTATTCTATAGATTAAAATTGCTGCCGCTATTCAATACCGGCAGTTCACATCCCGCAACGCATGCCTGTTGTCCTTGTGGGGTATATGTTTATTTTGGCAACTTTTAACCCACATTGCAGCTAAGAATCGCTAAATTGAGCAATATCCTGCGTTTCATTTTTTTGGATGGCGGTTTGTGTACTACAAATTTAATTTGCTTAAAGGGTTTTGATTTTTGTTGTTTCAGGGCTGTTTGGATTTTTTTGAGGTCTTCGGTTGGTTCAGTACATCGTTTAATTTGTAT
>JBDSLD010000194.1:0-9728 GCA_039916545.1 Ferruginibacter sp. | reverse complement strand
AAAGCGCAAACAGAAACGGGTAAGATATTCCAGGTTGGAAGCCAGGGTGTTTCTTCACTGGGTAACGAAAAAGCCAAACAGTTATTGAAAGATGGCGCAATAGGTAACCTGAATTATGCCGAAGGTTTTTGGGCGAGGCATTCACCGACCGGAGCCTGGCAATACCCGATCCCTGCAGATGCATCCGCAACCAATGTAGATTGGGAAACTTTTATCAGCAATACCAAAAAACGTCCTTTTGACGCCATGCGTTTTTTCAGGTGGAGAAATTACCTGGATTATGGAACGGGTATGGCGGGCGACCTGTTCGTGCATTTATTTTCCAGTCTTCATTTTATCACCAATTCTTTTGGCCCCAATAAAATATATTCGGCCGGTGGCCTCAGATACTGGAAAGATGGAAGGGAAGTACCTGATGTTCTGCTGGGCACTTTTGATTACCCGGAGGCGCAGGCACATCCCGCCTTTAATTTGTCTTTGCGCTGCAATTTTGTTGATGGCACCAGCGGCACTACCTATTTAAAGTTGGTGGGGAGCGAAGGTTCCATGGACGTAACCTGGGATAGCGTCACGTTGAAAAGAAATAAGACCACTGAATCTGATGACCCATTTTTTATCGAACAAATGAAGAAAGCAGGCACACCGGTGTCGGATCGTAAAAGAATATTAGCGCCGGAAGAGTACACTTTCGAAGCGGAGAAAGGTTACCAGGGCGGCCCGTACGATCATTTTGTAAACTTCTTCAATGCGATCAAAAACGGTGGAAAGGTAACAGAAGACGCTGTGTTTGGATACAGGGCAGCAGCACCGGCCTTGTTATGCAATGATAGTTATAACCAGGATACTGCTATTTTGTGGAATCCTGAAAAAATGCAATTAGTAAAAAAATAATTAATCGATATGAAAAAGTCAGTGTTAGCCATTGGGATATTGTCATTGACCATTTCAATGTTGTCATGCTCTAATTCGACAGGTACAAAAATGGATGAAACCGTTGCGATAAAACCTGATTCGGTGGTGAATGCAGAGCCCGTAAAGTCGGACCAGACAAGTCTTTTTGATGGTAAAAGCCTGGATGGATGGCACGGGTTTAATAAAAAAGGCAAAGTAAAAAACTGGAAGATCGAAGATAGCGCATTGGTTTGCCTTGGTGCATCAAAAGATGCTTCCGGAGGCGACCTGGTTTCCGACAATGAGTATGAGAATTTCGAAGTAAGCTGGCAATGGAAAGTTACTAAAGGAGGCAATAGTGGACTGATGTATCATGTGATAGAATCTCCAAAATATAAAACAACTTACGAAACCGGGCCGGAGTACCAGATGATCGATGATATCGGGTTTCCGGAAAAACTGGAAGAATGGCAGAAATCAGGCGCAAATTATGCGATGAATGCTGCAAATGATAAGAAAGTACTAATGCCTGTCGGTGAATGGAACAGCAGTAAGATTGTTTTTAATAAGGGACATGTTGAACACTGGCTCAACGGAGAAAAAATTGTGGATTTCCAATCCTGGGATGATAAATGGATCAAAGAAAAAGGTCAGGGTAAATGGAAAGGCTACCCTGATTACGGTAGTGCGAAAAGAGGGCGCCTGGCTTTGCAGGACCATGGGAATAAAGTATATTTTAAAAATATACTCATCACTGAATTGTGAGTTAGAAAACGTAAGCTGTATTCATTTAAACATTCAGCGTTGAACATTAAATATTTATTTTTGGTTATTATGCCAATTAAATTTAATGTTCAACGGTGAATGCTCAATTTTTAAATGTTCAATTCTTAATGTCCAATAGCCGATTCTCTTTAATTACTACGCTTTTACATCCACTTTAAACGCTAAACTAAAATACGAAAACGACTGCCCTTGCTGGTCCTTATTGATAAATTTCCATTCCAGGCCGTTGATCAATGGAGGTGTTTGGCCCGCTGCTTCTCCCATGCCGATATAACAATTGGAACTTTCCAAACGAAAGCCGTAGGATTTGCCTTTGTTTAAATGTACCCCGAGGATAAAGAAAGATTTCCATTTTCCACTATCGGCAGTTATAAAATCAACGCTGGCGGATCCCAATACCGGTCCCCAGGTTTTGAGCTGTGGATCATATAAATGAAGCGTCATCAAAGCATTACCAGGAGAAGTTACAATATTGGTAAAAACTTCAATGGCCTCCAGGTCGCCTTCCGAGGGCGCTATAAATGTTTGCCCACCAACAATATCTTTGTTGTCAAAACTGTGGTGGCCGATCCAACTGGTGGTATTAGTAGTTACTTGTTCTACGAAGGCCTTTATTGATGGATTTTTAGTGATAGTATTCATGAAGAAATGTTTAGGTAAATTACTTGAATGTCGATGCAGGAAAAAATATATAATTAGTAACTGTCATGTACGTCAAATGTTGCCCGGACAGTTTTATTGATTTGTTAAAGAATGACAGGTTTGCAAATGACCAGCTCACTAAAAGGCCTGTAAATAAATCAAAATGCACCTTTACAGCAATAAAGCTTACCTTTAAAGGCGTTTATTATTATTTTATTGGCTTACCTATTTTCTGCGTCTCCCGGGGAATTTAAAAAACATTGTTATGTACACTTATATTTGGAACAAGTACTTACCGGTAATACGGATATTATTGAAAAAATCTGCAACCGGCGATCAGTTATTGAGTTTGAACAGGGATGATTTTGAAAGAGCAGGAACAGGGAGAAAGGCGGGCTACAAATTCAATATAGAATTTACCGATGGCAAAGTAAGTAATGTAATAAGCGGCTCCGACCTGGCCAGTCATTTAGCGGCAGCAATGCTGGAAGATGCAGCCACCAAGGCGGTTTTGCAGACAGGGCATTTCCAGGTAATTTTAAATACGAAATTTCAACTTACCATAAAAAATACAACTCCGCAACCGGCAAATGTGGCAGGAGAAGTAGAAATTGTAAGTGAATAACAGATAAGGTACCCTAATATTTAATTTAATTAGCAATAGTATTGTGAAGTTCAAAGATTTTGGTTTCGACGAACGTTTATTGGAAGGAATAGAGGCATCCGGATACGACCAGGCAACTCCTGTTCAGGAACAGGTTATCCCTTTGGTATTAGCTGGCAAGGACGTGATCGCTTCCGCACAAACCGGTACCGGAAAAACCGCTGCTTTTTTATTGCCCCTGATCAATAATATAATTTCTTCACCCATCAATCACCATAGCATTACGGCATTGGTGATCGTCCCCACACGCGAACTGGCTATCCAGATAGCCCAGCATATGGAGGGGCTTTCCTATTTTACATCCGTGAGTTCTATTGCCGTGTACGGCGGTGGCGACGGTAACGCTTTTGTACAGGAAAAAAAGGCCCTGAGCGCAGGCGCCGACGTGGTAATTTGTACGCCCGGAAAAATGCTGGCACATATAAATATGGGTTATGTAAAATTCCAGGGATTGAAATACCTCATCCTGGATGAAGCCGATCGCATGCTGGACATGGGCTTTTATGATGATATCATGCGGATCATTCATGCCCTTCCTGCCAAAAGGCAAAACCTGTTGTTCTCTGCTACAATGCCACATAAGATCAGGGAACTGGCAAGAACGATCCTGCACAAGCCGGAGGAAGTGAATATATCCATGAGCAAGCCAAATGAAAAGATCACCCAGCTCGCTTACGTAGTGCACGACACCCAAAAGATCCCACTTGTAAAATACATATTGCATCAAAAGAATTTTTCATCGGTATTGATATTTTGCAGCAGCAAGATCAGTGTAAAGCAATTGACCCGCGACCTGAAAAAAACGAACCTGCCGGTAGATGAGATACACAGTGACCTGGAACAGGGCAAAAGAGAAGAAGTGCTGATGCACTTTAAAAGCGGACGAATACAGATTCTGGTTGCTACTGACATCCTTAGCCGTGGCATAGACATAGATAATATTGGCCTGGTTTTAAATTATGATGTACCCCACGATGGCGAAGATTATGTACATCGCATCGGCCGAACTGCAAGGGCGGCTGCAGAAGGTACGGCTATCACTTTTATAAGCGTAAAAGAACAGCGAAAATTTGCAGCAATAGAAAGGCTGTTAGGCAAGTCTGTACCCAAGGCTGTTGTACCTGAGCAGTTTGGTGAGGCACCGGCTTATAATCCCGCTACAAGATCTGAAGGTGGAAATCGAAATACGAAACGGCCACAAAGATTTTCAGGAAGGATTTCCAGGTAAATTGCCTGGTTAAATTTTCATAAACTATACTTCCATCATTGAATACTATTCGCCACCCGGCGTGAGAAGTTTAATTAACCTGATCTTCCTGGCGCGCTTAAGTCATCCCACAACGCTGGAAATCTATCTTTATACCGGGCAATAGTAATTATCAACGATACGCCACAGTTATATAACATGTTCAGATTCATGTTATCCCAGGCGACTGGCTTTCCTGAGTAAAATTTTGACCAACCATCTTTTCAGCCACATTATCCCATAAATCAATATATCCGCAGTTGCCAATATATTTGTAGAAATTATCAGGCATCATTCCCGCAAATAATATATTATCCAACCCCATTGAGTATTTAAAAGGCATTGGGCCTTTAAAGGGTGATCTGTTAAAAAAAGAGTTGGGCATTTTCACTTTTAAAGACCTGCTCGAATTCTATCCTTTCAGGCATATCGATAAAACCCGGATAGACAAGATCGCTATGCTCAATGCTGCTACAGAGTATGTGCAGGTAGCCGGCAGGTTACTCGACTTTGAGATCATTGGCGAAAAAAGATCCAAACGGCTTATCGCCCATTTGCAGGATGATACAGGTGAAATGGAACTGACTTGGTTCCAGGGGATTAATTGGGTCGAAAAAACATTACAAACCGGCCAGGTTTATTTAATTTTTGGAAAGCCAGGTTTTTTTATGAATAAAGTTCAGATGGTGCATCCTGAAATAGAATTATTTACGCCGGAGAAAGCAGGCGGTAAAAAATTCCTGGAACCGATCTATTCTTCTACTGAAAAATTAAAGGTGAGAGGGCTCACCGGGAGGGCAATTGGTAAGTTGACGTATGCATTGCTGCAATTGTTATCGGCAAAAGATTTTTCCGAGAATTTACCGGAAGCGGTCGTGAAGCAATACCGGTTTATTTCAAGGTGGGATGCGTTATGTAGTATTCATTTTCCCTTATCTGAAGAAATGTATAGCCACGCGGTAAGGCGGTTGAAATTTGAAGAATTGTTTTTTGCACAGTTGCGCCTCGGGCTCGTACGTAGCACCCGCCATCGTTTTAGCCGTGGTTGGGTGTTTGATAAAGTAGGGGAACTTTTTAATTTGTTTTATAATAATTACCTGCCGTTCCAATTAACCAATGCTCAAAAGAGGGTTTTAAAAGAGATAAGAAAAGATGCAGGTACCGGCAAGCAAATGAACCGCTTGCTACAGGGAGACGTGGGTAGTGGCAAAACAATCGTGGCGCTGCTTAGTATGCTGATCGCGGCGGACAATGGCTTTCAAAGTGTGTTAATGGCCCCCACAGAAATCCTGGCCCGGCAACATTTCAACAGTTTGTCCGAACTGCTAAAAGATATGCCTGTTGGTGTTAACATTCTTACAGGTTCGACCGCGATAAGAAAAAGAAGGGAAATTCTGCAGGCTTGCGGGGATGGCTCATTAACAATTTTGATCGGTACACATGCAGTGATCGAAGATAAGGTCCAGTTTAAGAACCTTGGCTTTGCGGTAATTGATGAACAACATAAATTCGGGGTAGCGCAGCGGGCTAAATTATGGAAAAAAAATTCGCTACCTCCGCATGTTCTTGTGATGACTGCAACGCCTATCCCGAGAACACTTGCGCTCACTGCTTATGGTGATCTTGATTACAGCGTGATCGATGAATTGCCGCCCGGAAGGCAACCTATTGAAACGATCCATCGATTTGAAAGCAAACGGCCACAGGTGATGGATTTTATAAAAAAAGAAATTATAAAAGGCCGGCAGGCATATGTTGTCTACCCCCTGATTGAAGAATCGGCCACCCTGGATTATGAAAATTTAATGAAGGGATTTGAAGAGGTCAAATCATTTTTTCCTGAACCGAAATATTGGATAAGCATGGTCCATGGAAGGCAAAAAGCTGATCAGAAAGAAACAAACATGCATCGTTTTGTGACTGGTGATACGCAAATTATGGTGAGCACCACCGTAATTGAAGTGGGAGTAAACGTGCCCAATGCCTCGGTAATGGTAATTGAAAGCGCCGAGAAATTTGGGCTCTCGCAGTTGCACCAGTTAAGGGGCAGGGTGGGCAGGGGAAGTGAAAAAAGTTTCTGTATCTTGCTAACAGGAAATAAAGTGTCTTTCGATGCCCGGGAAAGGCTTAAAATACTGTGTGCCACAAACGATGGATTTAAAGTGGCCGAAAAAGACCTCGAGCTTCGCGGCCCCGGCGATATCGAAGGGACGAGGCAAAGTGGTTTATTAAACTTTAAACTGGCAAATATCGTGCAGGACAGGGCAATGCTGGATGTTGCAAAAAATATTTCTTCATCAATAATTGACAGCGATCCCGATTTAAATCTCGCAGAAAATTTACCGGTGAAAAATCATCTTCAAATGCAAAAAGGCAAAACAGTCTGGAGTAAAATTTCGTAGTTATTCATGTACTGTATCCGTGAACTTTAGATTGTTTTATTCGTTATGATTTAGTAAATTGTAAAAATCTCTCTCTTGAAAGTTCTCAATTTATTTGTCGGTTGCTTTTTTGGGTTAGCATTGCTTTTTGGTGTTGTAACACCAGCTGTTGCACAATTACAATTCATAGAAAACAAGGGCCAATGGGATAGCAAAGTCAACTTCAAAGCTGATATCCAGGCGGGCTCATTTTTTATGGAACCAAAGGGATTTACTGTTTTGCAGCATAATGTGAAGGACCTTGAAAAGTTAACCGCCGTAATGCATGGCGAACAGTTGTTATCGCCATCTTCCGTCAGTACCGCAAAAAAAACTGCTCCCCAGGATCAACATTTCGTTTTACGCTCGCATGCCTACCGGGTGAGCTTTTTGGATGCACAGAAAGGTGCGGTTGCATCACCGGATAAACCATTGCCGACTTACAATAATTATTTCCTTGGCAATGATAAAAGCAAATGGCAGGGAAATTGTAAAATATACCAGGCGGTTACCTATAAAAATATGTACCCCAATATCGATGTGCGTTACTATACCGATGCGGGCACATTGAAATATGATATCATTGTGCGCCCCGGCGGAAATGTAAATGACATCGCTTTAAAATACGAAGGGGTGGATAAGCTGGAAATAAAAAATAAAGAACTCGTAATCGGCACTTCCGTAGGTGAGGTAAAAGAATTATCTCCCTACACTTACCAGTTGCAAAAAGGCGCCCGCCAAACACTGAATTGCAAATATGTGTTAACGGGAAACGTAGTACGATTTAAAATAAAAGATTACCTCCCCAATGAAACGATCGTCATCGACCCTACGCTGATCTTTGCTTCCTTTACCGGCAGTTCAACAGATAATTGGGGATATACGGCTACACCCGGACCTGACGGAAGCCTTTTTGCTGGCGGTATCTCATTTGGCAGCGGTTACCCGGTATCAATCGGCGCTTTTGACCAAACTTACAACGATGGCCTGAATGAAGACGGGAATGGTCCCTATGATATTGCGATCATGAAATTCTCGCCGGATGGAGTCAATAGGCTATATGCCACTTACCTCGGCGGAGCCGGTAATGAGCAACCTCATAGCATGATCTGCGACGGAGTGGGCAACCTGGTAATTGCCGGGCGTTCAAACTCTTTTTCGGGTGATGCCTCAAAAAGCTACCCCACTCTTTCGCCGCGAATAGGTACAGGTGGTGCGTATGATATCGTCATTACAAAACTTAATGCCGCCGGCACTGCATTACTGGGATCTGTTGCAATCGGTGGACAGGAAGATGATGGAATAAATATCAGGAAAAAATATGATGCGCCGGATGGTGCGGAAACAACCAGGCGGAATTATGGCGATGATGCCAGGAGTGAAGTGATACTGGATGGCGCTAATAATATCGTGTTGGTTTCCTGCACCAAGTCGCCGGATTTCCCGGTAGGTGGCTCTCCAATCCAGACCTCCTTCGGCGGTGGCAAGCAGGATGGTGTGATCATGAAATTTAATACGGATCTTACCGCCAGGATATTCAGTACTTTTTTTGGCGGCAGCGGCAGTGACGCCTGTTTTGTCGTTTCTATCAACCCGGTAACCGGCAATTTATATGTGGCTGGCGGTTCCAGCAGTCCCGACTTACCCGGTGACAAAACAAACACAATCAATGCTACCTTCCAGGGCGGTGATGTAGATGGTTTTGTAACCGAGATCAGGCCTGATGGTTCAGGCATTGTCAAAACAAGTTACCTCGGCACCATCGGTAACGACCTCGTTTATGGATTAAAATTCGACAAATTTGGTTTTCCCTACATTACCGGTACTACCACAGGCAGCTGGCCTGTTATCAATGCGGTTTTCAGCAACCAGGGGGGTAAACAGTTCATCAGTAAAATGAAGCCCGATCTTTCAGCCTTCGTTTATTCCACCGTCTTTGGCACTAATTCAGTCGTACCCAATATATCTATTGTTGCTTTTTTAGTAGATCGCTGCCAGAACGTTTATGTTTGTGGCTGGGGCGGCAAATTCAACCGCGACAAACAATATCCCAACGCCGGCACGGCTGGCCTTCCGGTTACACCCGATGCCATCCAGTCTACTACCGATGGCGATGATTTTTATTTTTTCGTGTTGGAAAAAAATGCGACGAGCCAGTTATTCGGCAGTTTTTACGGGCAAAGGGGCGGCTTTAACGATCATGCAGATGGCGGCACCAGCAGGTTTGATGCCAACGGAGTAATTTATCAGGCAATTTGTGCCAATTGCGGTAATCGAAACGACCCTTTAATTACTTTTCCCACAACTCCGGGTGTGTGGGCGCCGAGAAATGGTTCCATTAGTTGTAATGAAGCGGCAGTAAAAATAGAGATGAATTTTGGTGGAGTGGGTGCCAGCGTTAAGGCTACTATAAACGGGATATTGGATACGGTGGGTTGTGTACCAATGACAGTAACCTTAACGGACACACTAGCCAAAGGCAAGCGGTATGTCTGGAGTTTTGGTGATAACACGCCGGATATTACCCAAACTTCCAATACCATCAATCATACATATACTTCGGTGGGTCTTTTCCGGGTGCGGCTGGTCTCTATTGATTCAGCTACCTGTAATGTTGCCGATACGGCTTATACTCATGTCCGGGTAGGCAATAATATAGTAACACCCAACTTCACAGCCACCAAGATTGGCGGTTGCCAGAGCCTTACTTTCGAATTTAGAAATACCACTACTGCGGTATTGCCCAATTTTTCAACAGCTGGTTTTCTCTGGGACTACGGAGATAATACACCCCCGCAACGGGCAGGCTTTACCACTACTTCTCATACTTATTCGGGGCCGGGCACTTATGTGGTAAAACTGGTGGTGGATGATACTGTTTTCTGTAATGCGCCGGATAGTGTAAAGAAAACGGTGCGGCTTGCTATCAACGTGCAGGCTGCTTTTGAAACACCTGACAAAGGTTGCGTTCCCTACACGGCTGTATTCAACAATACCTCGTTGGGCGGACTTGAATTTTTATGGAATTTTGGTGACGGCACTACTTCTACGGAAGTGAACCCAAGCCATTTGTACACCA
>JBDSLD010000193.1:0-5315 GCA_039916545.1 Ferruginibacter sp. | reverse complement strand
ACCGTTGTTAAAACTTACCTCTACGATCCTGCAACCGCTTTCGGGGTCGTGGAAAGGAAGATTGGCCAACCAATCATGTACATTCATCCGGTTGCAACTGCCGCTCGCACAACTTCCATGACTTTTGCAACCCCCGGGCGTACTGCCAGATCCACAACTACCACATGACATATTTAGCTAATTAAAAAGTAAAAAATATAAATGCGCTAAAAGGAAAAACGGTGCCACAATATTGTATGACAACCACGTCGGGAGAATCAAGCCGGAAAATAACCAGTCTGCGACTATTGTTATTTTGACCGTCAAATGTGTATTCAATTCATTGGCAGCCTGCTCCATACTATTATTGATACCCGGCAAAATTGCAGGATGATAGTATATTTTCAGCTTATTCAAGCTGTTAGGAGAATTTCTATTATTTATACAACTTTTACCAGACAGATAAATCAGTTCAATAAAGCTTAGTATAAATTATCCGGTAAAATCCGGGGGCCAGGTTAAACAATGATGTTGAAATGATGGAGAAAGACGTTCATATGCAAACACCAACTCCAAACACGAATCTCCAATCCTTTTTCCTCAATTCATCAAAATTAGCGAATTGTTGGTAATAATATGGTACAACTTAATAGAGAGTGCGTGGAACAACATTTTGCCGTTGGCGTTTCGTTCAATGTAATAACTTGCTTTATCGAGTTCCTGTACAATTGCATCCTGCTGGCTAACGCTGCAAAGCTTATTTAACCGCAGCGCAAAATCCTTTTCATTCGCCGCAATTGAAAAAGTGACCGGGTCATTTTCATCCAAAACGTTCAAACGTACCGCCTGTTCCAGTAAATGGGTAAAATATTTCAGGAACTGCTTTTGTTTTTCTCTGCCTTGTTTACTCATATCCTCTATCCACTTTACCTGCCCGGCAAGATTTTTTTTAGATATCAGGTTTAACCATTCCCTTAGTGTTACCTGCCAGTCGTCCTCCACATGCTGCAATAATTGTAGGGCTTCCCGGTAATTTCCTTCGCTCAGGGCTGCGATCTGCTGCGCTTTTTCAATCGGTACTCCAGCCCGGAGGGCAAGCGCTGATTCTACTTCCAGGTTAGTAAGGGTCGGAATTTTGACTAATTGCGTCCTTGACAAAATGGTAGGCAATATCAGGTCCTCGTTTTCTGCTACCAAAAGGAACAAAGTATTCGGAGGCGGTTCCTCTATAAATTTCAGGAGCTTATTGCCATTTTTAGTCAGGTATTCGGGCATCCATATCACCAGGATCTTGTATTCACTTTCAAAACTTTTCAGGCTTATTTTACGGGTAATGTCGTTACATTCTTCAGAGGTGATGTTACCCTGCTTGTTTTCGGCGCCAATAAATTGCAGCCAGTCATACACATTACCGTAGGGATGGATGGACACAAATTCCCGCCATTCCGCGATATAGTCGGTACTGACAGGCTTGTCTCCCGATTTCCTGGGGATCACCGGGTAAGAAAAGTGAATATCCGGATGAACGAGCTGGCTCGCCTTGGTACAGGCGCTGCATATGCCGCAGGAATCAGTGGCAGAAAATACTTGTTCAACAACTGGTGCTGCCTCGCCAAATAATGATGGCCCCGGATCATTTTTTATTTTTCCATGTACTTTCTCACACACGATATACTGGGCAAAAGACAGCGCCAATGACAAGGCCCCGCTTCCTTCTTTGCCTAGAAATAGCAAGGCATGGCTCAGGCGGTTATGCTGAACCATTTGCACCAATTGCTCCCTGGTCTCTTTTTGTCCTATAATTTTTTCGAATTGCACGGCACAAATTAAAATAAAAAAGGCATCCGGAGTTAATAACCCGGATGCCTTTCGGTATTTTTAAATTAAAGTTTACTGGTAAGCTCGTCGCTCATTGGAGTAACCTTACTATCGAATTTAGTGATGATCTTTCCGTTTTCATCCAATAAAAATTTATTGAAGTTCCAGGTGATCTCCGCATCTAACACGCCATTTTCGGCTTTAGTGCAGAGCCATTTGTACAAAGGAGCGATATCACTGCCTTTTACAGAAACCTTAGCGGCCATCGGAAAAGTAACGCCGTAATTTTTTTTGCAAAATTCTTTGATATCAGTATTTGTCCCTGGTTCCTGGCTATTGAAATTATTTGCCGGAAATCCTACGATCACCAGGCGGTCCTTATATTTTTTGGACAAAGCTTCCAGTCCTTCATACTGCGGCGTAAAACCACATTTGGAAGCAGTATTTACGATCAGTATCTTTTTCCCTTTAAAACTGGAAAAATCAATGGTACTACCATCCAGCGCTTCTACTTTAAAATCATAAATAGATTTTACAGCTTTAGCCTCCTGTGAAACTTCGTTCCCTAAAGGCGTATTATTGGATTGAGCCAATGCCGAAACAAGCGCGCTTGTAATGATTAATGCTTTTAACATGAGTATATTTTTATTAATAAAAAATGAATGAAACTTAATAATTAAGTGCAGATTTTTGCCATTTCTGATTAAACAGATTTCTTTACTAAAAGTTCTTAAACCTGTAACAGCATTACAAATATAATACGTTTCAACCCTTTGGAATGGCCTTTAACTTTTTAATTACTGTCGGAATGAATGTTTATTGCTTTTCGTAACAACCGAGATCGGGCAAACCGATACTACGGTCATTGCCGTCCAGGTCTTTTAAAAAGCCGGTTGCTATTCCTTTATCGAGTCCGGGTGCCTGCGCATTGTTAATGTGAAAATTAAAATTGCGCCTGGAGACATCGATACTATCAAATAGCGGATCCATATTTTTGACAGGTGCACTGAAAACGCTGTTGGCGGGATCATTTTTTGATTTATACAAACAGTGGTCGAACAGCACATCGAAATTATTATTTCCCTGTTTGGCTATATTTAATTCATCTTCCACAATGCCATCCTGCCCCCAAAAGATACAATTGCGAAATACAGCCTCCAGGTCGGCGGTAAGCGTGTTGCCGTTTTGTAAAGCGAAATTATTTGCTGTTAGTACTGGGTCCTTATGAGATAGGTAGGGGGAATAAGCAGCTGCCGTGCAGTTAGTAAATATATAATTACCCCCATAAATTATATAAATGTTTTTACCGCAATTGCTGATCAAAGTGTTATCGGCAGCCAGGCTGCTGTTAACGCAAAGTATACCTGCATCATAGGCATTCTCGATGATGCACTGGTGTAAAGTTATTTTCGGATTTGCATTAACGGATGCTTGTTCTGCCACCACTGCCTGGTAGGCATTTTTTACGATGGTATAGGTCAGCACATTGTTTT
Source organism: Ferruginibacter sp. (assembly GCA_039916545.1). Taxonomy (GTDB): domain Bacteria; phylum Bacteroidota; class Bacteroidia; order Chitinophagales; family Chitinophagaceae; genus Ferruginibacter. The sequence goes on along the minus strand of JBDSLD010000193.1, from coordinate 2,025 downwards.
TACTGCTGCCCCTGAAATAAATGCCGGGCCAGCTTGCCGGCAGATCCCGGTAATCCTCATCCAGCCTGTCGCCTGCAAAAACAACACGGTCATCTTTTGTTCCTTTTGCTACCAGTGTTCCATCAACGATAAAAGGTGCGTCGGCGTGTGAATAGATTTTGCAGCCGGCTTCAATGGTAAGGGAAGCATCCGCATCAACCTGTAAACTTCCGAGAATGACATAAGGAAGATTGTTGGTCCAGGTTATATCTCCTTTGATGATCCTGTTGCGTAAAAAATTGGCATTTTGTCCAAACGCTTCCAGTTGTACAAAACGGGTGTTGCCATTGAACATGATCCGAATGCTATCTGTAACGATAAAAGGCAGGTTCGCGGTATTTGGATTGATATTCGCTGTGACGAAAATATAAATGCTGTCCTCTGAAGCGATCTCTATATTATTTAATTCGGAGGCCGGTGCGCCATTTACATTTATTTTAAATGAAGAATTTGCTCCTCCCATCAATTTGACTTCGCTCAAAAGAAGCTTTTGAGTATTGAGGTTATTGATCTTAAAAGATTTGGTGATTGACCCGATGCTTGTAAAAACGGTGTCATATTTTAAACTGTCCAGGCTGGTAGCAATCCGGGCATCCCCGCTGGTAATGAAAGAATCTTTTTTGCAGGAAGAAAAAAACAGGACAATACAAAGAGGCAGTAAATACCAGGTAAAAGGCAACCTGAAAAAATTATACCCGGTCTTTATCATTGGTCAAAATTAGAATTTATTTCGGGAGTTTCACGCAAAGGGGAAAAGGAGCAAAGCAGGTAAGAAAATGATTAAGATTTTCCGTGATAATTTATGGCTGTATACACTTCTCGATCAATTCCAATGATCAACTCCTGGCACTTTGCTCCTTCCTGCCTTTGCGTGAAATCACTTGGTTGCCATAGCCAAAGCAGCAATACTCAATTTCGCTTCAGCGGCCTGCAATATAGCGTGTCCGCATGCTTCCAATGTTGCCCCTGTTGTAATAACATCATCTATCAGTAATATATTCTTCCCTTGCAGGGCAGCTTTATCATTTATCATAAAGCTATCTGCCACATTTTCCCAACGCTCTGTCCGGTGTTTTTTTGTTTGCGTTTCGGTAAACCGTTTCCTGGTTATGTTGCCTGTCAACACAGGTACGTTCATTATATTGGACAATCCCCTGCATATAACTGCTGCCTGGTTATAGCCCCTTTTTCTTTCTTTATCCGCGTACAATGGAAGCGGTATTAAATAATCTATCGCGGCAAAGCGGCCACTCTCCAATAAGGTGCGGCCCATTATTTCTCCCAGGTAAATGCCGATCTGTTGGTTGCCTTTGTATTTTAATTCATGGATCAGGCATTGTATCAATGATTCTTTGGCAAAATAAAATTCGCTGTGCGCTGCGACCTGTGGGATCCTTCCCCAAAATATTTTTTCAACCGGGTTGTTCGCGTGTTCGGCAAAGTGGGTATGCGGAAGGCTGGTGATACATTTCAAACAAAGAAGATTATCCTCCTGCAATACGTCGCTTCCGCAACCGGTGCATACATGCGGGTAAAAAAGATGAAGGGTGTCGGAAAACAATGTTTTAAACATTTGCATGTATAAATATAGTTGTAATGTATGAGGGATGGATTTTTAGATGGCAGAATTGTTTGTGGGGGTTGATGATTTTTTTGACCTGGTGTTTTATTAGCGTAGAGATAGTGGCAGGTTTTCTATATAGTGTTTGCAAGAAAATGCTGAAAACCTTTACAGACAATGGATTATGGAGATTTTTCTTGTTGAATATTATTAATTTGAAACTAAAGAAATGGCCTAAAATAAAATATTACTGATCTGTTTAATAAAAGGCATTTAAGTGTGGCCACTATTTGATCTTCTACATCAGTAAGCGGGTTAGCTGCCTTTCGTTGGTTCGGTTCCGATGAAATCGGAATTGAAAAAATGCGCAGCCTATTTTTTCAAAGAAGCAAAAACAGCAGCGTTCCGGTTATCCGCCAGCTGGC
>JBDSLD010000192.1:0-3252 GCA_039916545.1 Ferruginibacter sp. | reverse complement strand
CGTTCCCAAATTTTGTAATATTGCCTGTTTTAGATTATTTTGTAAAGTATAAAACTTGATTATGAAACAAGTTGCCAAAGCCGGAAAGGCTTGTATTTGATGCCGGTTCCCCACTTTAGAAATTTTGCCCGGTCCAATCTCCTTGGACCATACAGTAATATTAATTGAATACAGTAATTTTAAACTGCAATAAACATTCTTATATGTCTTTACAATTAAACAGAACCAATTTTGGTGATATTGCCAACAAAGGCAATACTTTATCAAGGTCTGAAGCGGAAGTGTTGTTTCAGGCATGGGTTTTAAATGAACGGTTGCAATTGCACATGAAACAGGTGGCTTACCTGATGCGGTGCTGGGCCAGGGAAAGAGAAAACCAGGACGAGGCCGGACAGTGGCGTTGGGAAATGGCCGGACTATTGCATGATGCCGACTGGGATCAGTGGCCCGATCAACATTGCAAAAAGATCATCGAAGAACTGGAAAAGCGGAAGGTCGACCCGGAGATTATCCGGGCGATCGCGTCGCATGGCCCAAATCATTTTGGTGTGCAGCCGGAAACAAATATGGACAAAATGTTGTACGCTTTTGATGAATTATCCGGGTTAATACACGCCTATTCATTAATGCGCCCCGGCGGCTATGAAGGCATGGAATTAAAAGGTGTAAAAAAACGACTCAAAGAAAGATCCTTTGCGGCAAATGTATCAAGGGAAGAGATCAATGATGCGGGTGAGCGCGCAGGAATTGGATTGGATGAACTGATCGCTTTTATTATTGAAAGACAGGGAGGAGTGGAATAAAAAAAATTATGAAGTGCAGATCAATTGTTTCATTCATCCAGTTAAGATTATAGAACATATTTGAAACAACAAAAACACCAAAACCTATTACCCCTGTTTCATAAAATATTTATTGCTGCTAATTTTAACCGCTTTTCATTTTACGCCAATGCCCGGTGTAAGGGCGAATGGAACCTACTTTTCAATAAAAAAATCTTGATGGCCGGCTCCTTAAAATCCGGGGTATGATCTCATTAATAATTTCGGCTATACCTTTCAGGGAGAAGGCAATGTAATGAAAGTGAGTTATGATGCATGCGATTGGTTCAACGACCGTTTTAATACATTTTTTACAAAAAACCTTATTCCGATTTTTGGCTGGTTGTAGCATACCGCTTTGTTAGTAAACAGGTAAAAGGCGGCGCGGGCCGGGCCTTCAATAACAGTGGTATTATGCTGCATTGCTAAAGTGCGGCCAAAATGCTAAAAAACCAGGACTACCCGATCTCCTTTGAAGGCCAGTTGCCGGGCAGCGATACTACTTGCCACCGGCCCACCCGCAATATATGCTCTCCCGCAACAAATATTGAAATGGATGGAAAATAATAAATCAATTTCACCCAACCACTAATCCTCCACTTACTAAGCCCGCGAATATTCAACAATCCTCATTAACTGCATTTTAGCAAGTGCATAAATACTTCAGCCTTTTTTATACTATCTGGATTTTATTTCATCAGTAAAGAAAAAGCTTCATGCTGACGGCCTGCCTGGTAAATTTGTATTTTCAAATCACTTTGCTAATCCAATTAGTAATTTTAATACAGTTGTTTTATCTGAAAAACGGGCATGTTAAAACACTTCATTTTTAGCACCCTTCAAAAGTAAATCTTATCTTTAAATGTATAAAACACCCGACGAATGAAACATGCCGTTTGGATAATTACCCTCTTATCTTTTATACATTTTCCCGGTTTTTCGCAAACAGTCAACGATACTATTTGCATCCTTCAATTGAATGATGTGTACGAGATTGGAGCACTCAACCAGGGAAGGGTAGGTGGCATGGCAAGAGTGGCCACGGTGGTAAAACAGCAGGAAGCCCGCTATCAAACATTTGTAGTAGTGGCAGGAGATTTTTTAAGCCCTTCGGTGATCGGCACTACTAGGATTGAAGGGCATAGAACCTATGGCCGGCACATGGTCGATATGATGAATAAAGCGGGTGTGGACCTGGTAACATTTGGCAATCATGAATTTGATATTCCCGATAGCGACCTTCAGCAACGGATCAATGAATCAACGTTCGCATGGCTGAGCAGTGATGTAATGCATATAGATTCCAACGGACGGGTAACTCCATTTTATAAAACAAGGCCGGATTCGGTGGCCATTGCAACTTACTTCCTACTACCATCAACCCATCAACAATTTACCATCGGCATTGTATCTGCTACCATTGCCAGCAATAAACAGCCCTGGGTACAATACAATGATAACCTGGCATCTTTAAAAAAGGCCATCAAAACGGTAGAAAAACATTCGGATATTGTGTTTGGCCTTACCCATTTAACCCTGGCCCGAGATGAAGCCACATTACGTAAACTGAAACATATTCGCCTGATCATCGGCGGGCATGAACATAAACATAATTATGTAACGATCCGCAAGGGTGCGGTTGCCAAAGCTGATGCCAACGCAAAAACAATGTACCGCCACCTGGTGTTCAGGAATGGTAAAAATGGCAGAATTAAGATCATCTCCGAACTGCTCAACATCGATACCACCGTAATACCCGATCCCGCGGTAGCCATTGCTGTAAAAGAATGGGAAGATAAGTCGTACGCTTCGTTCAGGTCCATAGGACTTGAACCAGATTCGGTGATATACCGGCCCAAAGAATCTTTAGATGGCACGGAAGCCAGCATGCGCTACAAACAAACGAACCTTGGCAACCTGATTACCCAGGCCATGCTGGCTGCATCGCCCAAGGCAGATGCGGCGGTATTCAACAGCGGTTCAGTAAGGATAGATGATATGATAGAAGGTGTGCTAACACAGTTAGATATTATCCGGGCACTTCCTTTTGGCGGAAATTTGTGCGAAGTGCAACTATCCGGCGCATTACTTACCAAAATGCTTGATAAGGGTAATTATTTAAGGGGCCTTGGGGGATACCTGCAGCGCAGCACTAACCTTCAGTCTGACAGTTCCAACTGGTTTTTAAACGGAATTATAGTGGATTCTTCAAAAATTTATACCATTATTTCGCCGGAATACCTTTTCACAGGACTGGAGAAGGGTCTTGAATTTCTGAAAACAGGAAACCCGGCAATTAAGTCCGCAAAGTTTTATGATGAGCCGGGTGATCCGCGATCGGATATCCGCCTGGCATTGGTGGCCTATCTGAATAAACGATCTCGATAGAGTTCAAAGGAAATATTACGGAGCTGTGTAATAAAGGGCATTA